>CAIVKT010000312.1 GCA_903906615.1 uncultured Bacteroidota bacterium
GGGTATTTGAACCATTTAGGATTTGAAAAACTGGTGCTTGTTGATGATTTCTCTGTAGTCAAAAAAGAGGCCAATCTTGAAGGCAAAAAATTCCTGCACCAGGTAGACCGCGAGCTTTTCTTTGACTGGTGTGCAAAACATACAGGCGAGATAGGACATATTTTTCACCTGGGCGCACGCACAGACACCACTGAGATGGACTATGCTGTGCATAAGAGGTGGAACCTCGACTACTCGCAGCGCATATGGCAGCTATGTACAGATAACAATATCCCGCTTGTTTATGCTTCATCGGCAGCCACCTACGGAAATGGAGAACATGGCTATACCGACAGCCATGATGTGGTAACCAAGCTTCACCCGCTGAACCCCTACGGTGTTTCCAAAAATGAATTCGATATATGGGCATTGGCGCAACCCACTGCCCCGCCCTTTTGGGCAGGCCTTAAATTCTTCAATGTCTTCGGGCCTAATGAATACCACAAGGGCCGTATGGCATCTGTGATATTTCATGCGTATAACCAGATCAAAGAGAAAGGCGACGTTAAGCTATTCCGCTCTCATAACACAGATTATAAAGACGGTGAGCAGATACGCGATTTCATTTACGTAAAGGATGTAGCAAGTATTTGTGTATGGCTGATGCAAAACCAGCCTGCCAGCGGCCTGTATAATACCGGTACAGGCAAGGCGCGCACCTTTAAAGACCTGGTGAAAGCCATATTCGATACACTGAAGTTACCTGAGCAAATTGTATTTGTAGATACGCCAATAGACATAAGGGATAAGTACCAGTATTTTACCGAGGCCGATATGCGCAAGCTATTTGCAGCAGGGTATACTACACCACTCTATTCGCTGGAAGAAGGCGTAAAAGAATATGTAAGCGACTACCTGCTACAGAACAATTATTTCTGACCTACCGCACTACAGTAAACTTACTGTAATACCTGTTGACCCCGCTTTGCAATACACATACATACATGCCTGATGGCAGCGTTGTAGTCGAGATTGCCGCATGACCGGTAGATGCAGGGAATGAGGCGCTGTAATACGTTTGTCCTGCCATATTGATGAAGCTTACCTGTACCTGCGGCTGTAGTATACCGCTCCAGTTGATGTTCAGCAGGTCTTTTGCAGGGTTGGGATACACTGCTATCTTACCGTTCTCATTGACCATATTATTGGTACCGGTGGTTTGCCTGATCTCCCATTTATACAGATCCAGCCCGCCTTTCAGGTTACCAACGATCATATAATAAGTGCTATCTCCGCCCACATGGCCTGCCGTTACAGTGCTTCGCTCATCGTCATACGTGCCGTATGGCCCGCCATTGTGTGCATATAAGTTGTACATTGTATCTATGTAAGAATATTGGCTGTCTACCAATGGATATGCAATAGATGTATCGCCCCCCTGAAAGCCTGTGAAGCGATTTATTGCGCCACTACCACTTCCCACCAGAAGATATTCAACATTGGTCGAATCTATTTTGCCTATAAATGGCGCGCTAAAACCACTCCATGAGCGGCGGGGATCGCTCCTTACGCCCCCAATATCTGTATTCTCCAGTTGAAGACTGATAGTCCCCGGTATGGTATTCACGTTCCTGTAATATTGCAATGTACCCTGTATGCTACCTATGAGCAGGTCTTTTTTGCCATCTTTATCCAGGTCGTAAATACAAGGCGCGGCAGAAGCGTATACATAGATGGTATCTCCAGTCGAATCTGTGAGTACACGCTGCACTAATTGCCAGTCCGGCACTACAGTTTCGCTGGCAGCCATATTCTTAAAATAAGAAAGTGTGCCATCTTCGTGCCCGATGATCATATCGCTCTTGCCATCATTATCAATATCGCCAAAGGCAATAGCGGTGCCGGTGAAGCCACAAGTATCTATGTTCAGAAAATCCTTCGTTTGCAATGTAAGCGATGGATGGCCCGGTGTACTGGTGTTGTGGTAATAGGAGATACGGCTGCGGAAACTCCCATCGGGTTGAAAGTACCCAGCCGAGCCGACAAAAAGATCGGGCAAGCCATCCTTATCATAGTCAAACAGCATTGGGTAAGAAGCTGTGCCCACATCAATAGATTGATCTACAAGAAAAGAATCTGTCTGGAAACGCCAGTCCGGCACACCTGGTGTGGAGTAGTTCTTATAATACCAGATGCAATTATAGTTCTCTGTGTTAGACAGATTAGGGGATATGAGTAAGTCTTTTTTACCATCCTGGTCTACATCTATATTAAAAGCTGCCGGCCATGCCGGCAATTCTATCGGTGTGCCGCTCGTTTGCCAGGTGGTATCCTGTTCTATCATAGTATCTACCGGGCTGCCCGTTTCCATACGCCCGTTCTTCAAAAAGGTCATTTCATTATAAATGATATTGCCATCGAGGTAGGCGTAATCTCCATCCATATCCCAATCAAACAGGCAGGGGGTATTGCCCGTATGCGTAATGCGGTGGACTGTATCTGATGATCGGTCGCCTTGATTAACACAGGTATAATCGAGGATATGTGTACGGAAGTACAATTGTTCCACTTTGCCCCAACATTGATCGGAAAGGGTTATGGCTATTGTGTCACAGTCCAGTCCCCATTCCACGCGCATATTTCTATAGAGGTTCATTGTTTCGCCTTGTTGTCCATAGGCTATAAAGTCGAGGTCGCCATCGTTATCCACATCCAATATGGCCGGTATATCGCCGGGGTTATTGTAAGCATTGGTAGTGCCATAAAAAAGATCCATGTAGTAGGTGAAGCAGAGTTCGTTTTGCCCGTTGTAATATCCTTTATAGGCAGAGAAACCATCCGGACCATGCTGCATAAACAGGTCGGGAATACCATCACAATTATAATCAGCAAGTATCATGTAGCTGGATACCGGGGGAAAATTGAGTGCATAAGATGGAGCATCTTTATAATCAGGATTGCCGGGTGTGCCTTTATTAATGAACGTACGCACACCTTGTGATGGCTCAAATACCACCAGGTCAGGCAGCCCATCCCGGTTAAGATCAGCAGATGCAAACTGTGGATTATTGAAACCGGCGCACCAGGGGTTGTTTTTAAGACGGCCATATTCTGTAACCGTGATGGAAGTATCGTGTTGATAGAATTGCTGCGCATCAGCAAAAATGGAAGACAGTCCCGCCGCTAAAAGACAAATAATTACAGCGCATATCCGCATGGGCATCGATTAAACCATAAAGATAGGAAAATATACGTTATAACCCTCCCCCCTACCTTACCACTGTAAACTTACTGTAATACCTGTTGACCCCACTTTGCAACATACACACATACATGCCCGATGGCAGCGTTGTAGTGGAGATTGCCGCATGACCGGTAGATGCAGGCAATGAGGCGCTATAATAAGTTTGCCCTGCCATGTTGATGAAGCTTACCTGCACCTGTGGCTGCAATATGCCGTTCCAGTTGATGTTCAGTACTTCATTGGCGGGGTTGGGGTATACCTGTATCTTACCGTTCTCATTAGCAACGTTATTCGTATTTGTTGTTTCCCTGATCTGCCATTTATACATTTCAAGCCCACCTTTCTCGTTGCCAACGATCATGTAATAGCTACTATCACCGCTTATATGGCCAGCAGTAAGGGTGCTGCGTTCATTATCGTATGTTCCATATTGCCCGCCATTGTGTGCATACAGGTTGTACATCGTATCTATGTATGAATACCGGGCATCTAGCAATGTATATGCAATTGATGTATCGCCCCCCTGAAAGCCGGTGTAGCGGCTGATAGCACCACTGCCACTGCCGAGCATCAGGTAGTCTGTATCTGTAGAGTCGATCTTACCTATAAATGGCGCGCTGTACGCGCCCCAGGAGCGGAGCGGGTCGGCGCGCACTCCGCCTATGTCTGCGTTTACCAATTGCAGGCTGATAACACCGGGTGTGGTACTCACATTCCTGTAATACTGCAATGTACCCTGTATACTGCCAATGAGCAAGTCCTGTTTGCCATCTTTATCCAGGTCATAGATGCAGGGTGCGGCGGCATCGTATACGTATATCGTATCGCCGGACGAGTCTGTAAGTACGCGCTGCACCAACTGCCAGTCGGGAGTAACACCTTCGCTGCCGGCCATATTCTTAAAATAAGAAAGTGTGCCATCCTCATGCCCCATTACCATGTCGCTCTTACCATCATTATCAATATCCCCAAATGCGATGGCTGATCCTCCAAAACCGAAAGTGTCTATATTCAAAAAATCTTTTGTTTGCAGGGTGAAGGACGGATTACCCGGTGTGCTGGTATTATGATAGTACGACAGGCGGCTGCGGAAACTGCCATCTGGCTGAAAATACCCTGCCGAGCCAACAAAAAGATCGGGGAGGCCATCCTTATCATAATCAAACAGCATGGGGTAAGCAGCCGTACCCACATCTATAGACTGGTCTACAAAAAAGGAGTCAGACTGGAAACGCCAGTCTGGAACGCCAGGTGTAGAGTAGTTCTTATAATACCAGATGCAATTATAGTTTTCAGTACCATGTAAATTGGGTGAGATCAGAAGGTCTTTTTTTTCATCCTGGTCTACATCTATATTAAATGCTGCAGGCCATGTAGGCAGTTCAATAGGGGTGCCAATGGTTTGCCAGGTGGTATCCTGGTATATCATTGTATCCACTGTACTGCCTGTTTCTATCTTTCCATTTTTCAGAAACGTCATTTCATTGTACAAAACATTACCATCAAGGTAATCATAATCACCATCCATATCCCAGTCAAACAGGCAGGGGGTATTGCCGGTGTGCGTTATGCGTGCTGCTGTATCTATTGGTTCTGCGCCTCCTCTGTGGTGTGGTGGCTCAGGGCAGGTATAAGCAAGTGTGTGAGTACGCGGATAGGTCTGTAGCACCCTGCCCCAGCAAGCATCCCAGTATTCTATAACAAGTGTATCACAGGACAACCCTTTCTCCACGCGCATATTCTTATACAGGTTCATGCTGCCCCCAACGATATTGTAAGCAATAAAATCGAGGTCGCCATCGCCATCCACATCCACTATAGCCGGTATATCACCGGGGTTGTTATAGGCATTCGTCGTGCCATAAAAGAGGTCCATGTAGTACGTAAAGCAAAGCTCATTTTGCCCGTTATAATATCCTTTATAAGCAGAAAATCCATCGTTGCCATGCTGCATGAACAGGTCGGGAATGCCATCGCAATTATAATCTGCAAGGATCATATAGCTGGATACCGGGGGGAAGTTCACTTCATAGGATGGCGCATAGCGATAATCGGCATTACCTGGTGTGCCCACATTAATGAATGTGCGCACACCCTGCGATGGCTCAAATACTACAAGGTCTGTAAGGCCATCCCTGTTGAGGTCCGCTGAGGCAAATTGAGGGTTATTAAAACCACCGCACCAGGGGTTCTTCTGCACCTGCCCGTATGCGGTTACCTTCACCGAATTATCATACTGGTAATACTTCAGCTGCGCCTCCGAGGAAAGAGGCATGGCCGCCAGCAACAGGCAAATGAACAAGGAGTATATCCGCATAGGTATCTATTAGCTACTAAAGATAGAGAAAAATGGACTTATGGAAAAATTTACTTTATATCGAATGCTATCGTTCGTATTTTTTTAGCGGGGAGTCCGGCTCATTCAGGAAGTGGTTGTATACCAGCTTATCAGCAAGAGAGGGGAACAACTTGTTGATCAGTACTGTGAGTTTCCCTTGCGTGGTCATTACAATTGATCGTTTTCTCTTTTCGATCCCGCTGATGATGATTCGGGCGCATTCTTCGGCACTCATCAGCTTGCTTTCATCCAGCGGTGTTTCGGCCTGTGCTGTGCCATCGCTGCTGAGGGCTACGTTGCGGATATTGGAGGCCACAAAACCCGGCGACACCCACATTACATGCACGCCGGTATGCAGCATCTCGGTGCGCAGCGACTCTAAGAAACCCTGCATGGCAAACTTGGATGCCGAATAGCCTGTGCGCCCCGGCAAGCCCCTATAGCCAGCTATGGACGATACGCCCACTACCACGCCCTTGCTCTTCATTAAAGCCGGCAGTGCATACTTAGTGCAGTATACCGCGCCCCAGAAGTTAATATCCATCAGGTTTTTGATCACCGACAGGTCTACATCCTCAAATAACGCCCGCATACTCATGCCCGCATTATTAATGAGCACATCTATAGCAGACCACTTGATGATGACATTTTCTATAAATGCGGCACATTCATGTTCTTTGCTTACATCAGCTTTAAAGCACAAAAGGTTATCAGACTTGAGGAATGTGGCATACAGCTTATCGGGGTTGCGGGCGCAGACTGCCACTTTAGCGCCCTGCGCCAGTGCCGCCTCTGCGAGCGCCTTGCCTATACCGGAAGATGCCCCGGTAATGACCACTACTTTATTTTTTAATGAAGACATGGAATAGATTATGCCTCAAAGATAATGGATGTGACAGAATAGCCCATAACCACCTACTACGGCAAGTACCATTTATTTATGGTATTTTTGTGTATAAACAATTACCGTTTGAGCGCCACCGTATTCCTGATAACGCCGCCCTTTACGCAGCTGAACACCCCCTACCCTGCCACGGCCTATCTGAAAGGTTTTCTGAACACCAAAAAGATAACCGCCTTCCAGGCCGACCTCGGCATTGAGGTGACTGTGGCTTTGTTCTCGAAAAACGGCCTGCAAAAGTTATTCAGCCAAATAGATACAACCGCCGAATGGCCGGAAAATATAGCAAGAATATTATCCCTCAAAGAAGATTACATACAAACCATAGACTCTGCCATACAATTTCTGCAAGGCAATGCCCCTACTCTTGCTCACCGCATTTGTAAGCGTAACTTCCTGCCGGAGGCATCACGCTTTGCGCAAATAGATGATATGGTGTGGGCCTTCGGGGCTATGGGGGTGCAGGACAAAGCCAAGCACCTGGCCACTATGTACCTCGAAGACCTGGCCGACCTGATCAAAGAATGCGTGGACGATCATTTTGGGTTCAGCCGCTATGCCGAAAGGCTGGGACGATCTGCTAACAGCTTTGATGAGCTATATGAAGCTTTGCAGCAGCCCTATACCTATATTGACCACATACTGCTTGATATATTACAAGTGCGGATGGCCGAAGTGCAACCGCATCTTGTAGCCATATCGGTACCCTTTCCCGGTAACCTATATGCCGCATTCCGTTGCGCGCAATGGGTGAAAAGGAATTATCCTGATATAAAAGTGACCATGGGCGGCGGCTTTCCTAATACCGAATTGCGCTCTTTAACTGACGTAAGGGTAATGGAATTCTTTGATTTCATAACACTTGATGATGGCGAAGCGCCCATAGAAAACATGCTGCAACACATAGCCGGGAACAAGCCTGTTGAAGAGCTGAAAAGAACCTTCACGCTACTTAATGGTGCTGTGACCTACATCAACAACCAGGCCTGCGGCGACTATAAGCAGGGACAGGTGGATACGCCCGACTATAGCGACCTGTTGCTGGATAAATACATATCGGCCATAGAAATAGTGAACCCCATGCACAGCCTGTGGAGCGATGGCCGCTGGAACAAGCTGACCATGGCGCACGGCTGTTATTGGGGCAAGTGTACCTTCTGCGATACATCCCTGGACTACATACAACGCTATGAGCCACTCACGGCGCAGATACTCTGCAACCGCATGGAAGAGATCATAGCACAGACGGGCGAAACAGGCTTTCACTTTGTAGATGAGGCCGCACCGCCGGCACTGATGCGCGAACTGGCTTTGGAAATAATCCGCCGCAAACTGGTGGTGAGCTGGTGGACCAACATACGCTTTGAGAAAAGTTTTACGCGAGATCTTTGTTTCCTCCTCAGTGAGTCGGGTTGCATAGCTGTTTCGGGAGGGCTTGAAGTGGCCTCTGACCGGCTGCTGGAGCTCATACAAAAAGGCATCACCGTAGCACAGGTAGCCAGGGTGAATAAACATTTTACCGAAGCCGGTACAATGGTACACGCCTACCTTATGTACGGCTTCCCCACACAAACCGCACAGGAAACCATAGACTCTATGGAAATGGTGCGGCAGATGTTTCATACCGGCATTTTAAAGTCGGCCTTCTGGCACCAGTTTGCCATGACGGCCCATAGCCCCGTGGGCCTGAACCCTGAAAAGTATAAAGTAAAGAAACAAAGCGGCATAGGCACATTTGCCAATAACGACATTGTATATGCCGACCCTACCGGCGCTGATCACGATACCTTCACGCTAGGGCTGAAAAAATCACTGCTCAATTTTATGCACGGTGCGTGCTTCGACTACCCGCTACAGAAATGGTTTGAATTTAAAGTGCCGAAAACAACTGTTGACCCTGATTACATAACCAAAGCTTTGGAGGCCGATGAATACACCGCAGCAAAGCCCAATACAAAAGTAGTGTGGCTGGGGCATACACCATCTTTTGAAACCGTGACCAAATCAAAAAAGGGCAACCAATGGGAGATAGCTTCGCTTACCTTTCAGGGCCGGGGGGAAAGCCTTACTATTAAAACAGACCTTCCGCAAGGCAAATGGTTTGCAGGCATATTACAGCAGCTATCGGTACACAACCGGAAGACAATGACCATGCAGGAAGTGAAAGACAGCTATGAAGCCGAAGGGTTGGAAGACTTTGA
>CAIVKT010000313.1 GCA_903906615.1 uncultured Bacteroidota bacterium
CCATGCGCCACACGCCCCGTGAAGATGGTTCCCTCCAGGGAGGTGGCATCCATGTGCGCGTAAAAATTATCGCCGCTTACATTGGCAAAGTTGGTGATGTCGGCCTCGGTCACGGTATGCTTGGCAGTTACCAGTGTCTCGCCTATCTCCAGGTCTTCAAAGTGTTTTTTGAAGGGGTGTACGTCTGTTTCGTGTTGCTTGCCACCTTGCTGGTATACATTGGTGATGCGGGTGATGGTGGTTGGCGAGCCTTGTATGGCCGTGCGCTGCATATAGTGCAGTACGCCACGCTTGCCGCCCATCTCTTCGCCACCACCTGCGCGGCCGGGGCCGCCATGTACCAGCATAGGCATGGGCGAGCCGTGGCCTGTGCTTTCTTTAGCGCAGTCGGCATTGAGTACCAGTATGCGACCGTGCATGCTAGCCGTACCCAGTACTATTTCTTTAGCTATATCATCATCGGCAGTTATTATAGAGCTTACCAGCGATCCCATACCCATGCGCGATAGCTGTATAGCCTCATCTATACCATGATATGGTATGATGGTAGATACCGGGCCAAAGGCTTCCACATTATGACAGTCGGTATTGGTGAATGGATCAGTGTTGAGGAAGATCAGCGGTGGCAGGAAGGCACCCTTTTCTTTGTCGGCACCCATCACCTCAAAGTGCTCCATATCACCTATCACTATGTCCTGCGACTTGGCGAGCAGTTGCACTTTCTCGCGCACTTCATTGCGCTGCGATATGCCCGCCAGCGGGCCCATACGCACTTCTTTTATGGATGGGTCGCCTATGATGGTTGCTTGCAAACGCTTGCCCAGCGCTATCTGCACATCTTCTACCCTGTCGGCCGGCACTATGATGCGGCGGATGGCCGTACACTTCTGCCCGGCTTTGGTGGTTACTTCGCGCACTACTTCCTTTATGAAGATGTCGAACTCGGGCATGCTGGTCGTTACATCAGGCCCCAGTATGCAGCAGTTGAGCGAGTCGGCCTCCATGTTGAAGGGCACGGCCTCTGATAATATGCGTGGGTGCGATTTCAGCATACGGCCCGTAGTGGCCGAGCCGGTGAAGGTAACCACATCCTGTGTTTCTATGCTATCCAGTATGCCGCGCGCCGAGCCGCAGATGAGCTGCAACGAGCCTTCGGGCAGTATACCCGATTTGATGATCTCTTCAAACACCACCTCGGTAAGGAAGGAGGTAAGTGTGGCAGGCTTTACAATAGCAGGCACACCTGCCAGCAGGTTCACCGCTATCTTCTCCAACATGCCCCATACCGGGAAGTTGAAGGCATTGATATGTATGGCCACCCCCTCGCGCGGCACCATGATGTGCTGGCCTATGAAGGTGTTGTTCTTAGACAGTTTTGCAGTATCGCCATCCACATAAAACCGCTCATCGGGGAACTGGCGGCGCAGGCTGGCATTGGCAAACAAGTTGCCGATACCCCCTTCTATATCCACCCACGAGTCTATACGGGTAGCGCCGGTATAGGCGCTGATCGTGTAAAAGTACTCTTTGCGCTCCATGAGGTGCATTGCCAATGCTTTGAGCATACGGCCACGTTCATGAAAAGTAAGCTTGCGCAGCGCAGGGCCGCCCACCTTGCGGGCATACTGCATCATACCCCCGAAGTCGAGGCCATCGCTGCTGGCTGTGTATAGCGCTTCACCTGTTACTGCATTATGTAGTGTTTCGCCGCTCTTCGTTCCGTTTACCCACTTGCCTTCGGCGTAGTTTTTTAGTTGCTGCATATTGTATTAAGTCAATAGTCGTTAGTAGAAAGTAGAAAGCTGTTTTGTGCTATCTGAATGAGTATGCAATTTAGAATTTTTAGGTGGGTATTTTATTGCAGTTTTATAATCA
>CAIVKT010000314.1 GCA_903906615.1 uncultured Bacteroidota bacterium
GGTGTGGCACACCTACTCCTTTATTCGTTGCTTACGCTACAGCTACTTTCTTATTCCTAGCGAGCAGGAACGTTTCTGCGAGCAGCATTATAATGGCTAAAAATACACAAACTTTCCAAAGCGGGAAACTCCCGTTATTTTCTGCCCCGGTAATGCCGCCATTATCGGTAATACTGAGCCATTTTATATTATCGCCCGCCCATTGCTTTTTGAGGGCAGGTATGTCCCTCATCTCCAGTATGGATTCCAACTTGTTTTGGTTCATAGCTACCAGCGTGGTATCTGTGCCGGGCGAGCCGAGGGCATAAAAACCCGGCTGCTGCACTGCCTGCCCTGCAAACACATCTATGCCTGCGCCATCGGGCCGCTGCGGGGGAATGATGTCGGAGCCATTGCCGTAGATATGCACAGTATTGCGGCCGGTAGCGCCAGCCAGTGTGAGGTAAACGGGCTGCTGTGTACCTGCCGTTACCGCATAAACACTGCTGCTGCCGCTCTGCATCGCCATCTCGTACAGGAAGGGGGTAAAGAAGTAGCTGCCGGGGAAGTTGCCCGATTGCAGATCGGCAGATGTAGCGCAAATGTATAGCTGCCCTGCCGATGGTGTGTAGCGAGCCAGCAACGGATCGCCATTGCGGAAGCTGAGTACCGACTGCCTGTTGGCGCTGAGGCCGGAGTTGATGATGTAATGCCAGTTGGCCACCGGTAGTTGCACGTTATCCGGTATCTGCTCGAACAGGTCTTTAACCAGCGCGCTGCCCTGCTGTATGGAGCCTGCGGTTTGCACAGAGGTGTCCACACCGGTGATGCGCAGGTCGCCGGCCTGTTTCAGGCCTTCGTTGATGGCCTCAAAATTGGCAGTGCGGCCGGGGAAGATGCAGATAGACTGCCCTTTTTGCAATGCGTCATTGATGTTCTTTCCCAGCGCCTCGTCTATGCGGGTGATGCCGTTGAGGATAACCAGGTTGTAGTCTTTCCAGTCTTTAGGCCCTGCGGCAATGTCTGTTTGATTGAGCCGGAAGCCATTGTAGGCACGGAAGGCGGCCTGTATGTAGGCATTGGGCTGGCCTTCGTTCAGCACCAGCACCGAGAGATCGGGCGAGCTGCGGGCCGTTATGCGGAAGGTATCATCAAAGCGCATGCCTGCATCATTAACAGTCAGCTCTATCTTCTGCCAACTGGCATTGCTCACCTGGAAGCTGAGGGTATCGAAGCTCTCTTTTTTATCGCCAAAGTTCAGCGAGGCAGCGCTCTTCACCTGCCCGTTGATGGATAGGTTGAGCACCGGGTTCTCTTTAGGTGCATCACCCTCCAGCCGGGTGTGTATGATAATGAAGTTGCTCTTGCCGGTTTGCAGCACGGGCGTAGTGAGGTAGGCGGTATCTATGTAAATATCGGCAGCTTCGGGGCTTTGCACGGGCAGGCCATAGAAAGTAATGTTGCGGGTGAGGGCCTTATCGGGTGTGCCGGGGAAGGCGCTCTGCTGAAAATCGGAATAGTAGTAAAGATCTGCGCCATTGCTTGCGCCCTCTTGGCCTGATGCCAGCATACTCTGCGCTACAGACAGCACCTGGTCCACTGTTTTGGCAGAGGCCGACACCTCGGTGGCATTGATGGCGCTATATACCTTTTCGGCAGCCTCGGGACGGTAGCCCGTGGGCTTGTCGTTGGTGAGCAATATGAACTTAGTGCCGGGTGTGGCGTGTTGCACCTGCTTGCGGGCGGCCTCCCTGGCTATATCCAGCATACTGCGCGCGCCCTTTTTGGCGCTCATGCTGTAGCTGTTGTCCAGGTAAATGATCTGTAGCTTATGGCCCTGCTTGGCCACATTGCTGCTGAAGAACGGCTGCGCAAAAGCCAGTATAAGTGCGGCTAGGAACAGCAGGCGTGCCGCAAGCAGCAACTTGTACCGCACCTGCGACTGCTTCTGCGAATTGAGCTGGATATTGCGCAGGAAACGGGTATTGGGGAACAGTACGGTCTTATACTTGCGCAGATTGAACAAATGTATCAGCACGGGTATGGCCAGCGACAGCCCTGCAACGAGGAAAAGGGGATATAAAAAACTCACGTAGGCAAATATAGGGTAATGGAGGTAAAGGGTTTGTTATTTAGGGTAAAGTGAAAGAACAGGTAGAATCATAGTTTCAACTTAGCCGGATCTTGTGTCGTATTCCAAAAAGTGATAAGGCTGATTGTACTTTTGTTATCAATACGATAGTA
>CAIVKT010000315.1 GCA_903906615.1 uncultured Bacteroidota bacterium
TACCCACGGTTGAAACCGTGGGCTATGTTTAAATGATAGAATCGTATTCAAGGAAGGTACTGACATTTATACAAAAAAATAACCCCGGACTGGCCGGGGTTATTTTTACTTAGAGTTGGTGGGGTATATTCCTCTTAAGTAAATGTGGTGTGTTGATTATAGTGCGTTGAGTGTTGTTTTGAATGCTGTGGGGTCTGTTTCGGTGAGTGTTACCGTATAGTTGGCGCCGGTGGCTGGTGTAGTGCCGAGTGTGCCAGCATAAAATTTGTTGTTTACAATAGTAAATACTGCAAAATGCACGGGTATGTTAGGCACATGATGTTCGCTGAATACTCCGTTAGTACCATCGAGCAGCGGCCATTCGCCTTTATAAGTATCATATAGCGCGTAAGCATTCACTATTGTGCCTGCCGGAAGCGTTGTACCTGATATAGCCGCTGTAACGGTAAATGTCTGGTAGTTGGGTGATGTCATGAACTGATCGGCGTTGCACTCGCGGAGGCTGTCTGATAGGATAGTGAGGGTATCCCCGTTATATATGCAGGCGCCAACAGTATGGTATGCGGTGGAGTCAACCATATTGTTCCAGTTTATAGTTGTTAGCGTAGTATCGGTAGCCGGTATGCCGGTGAATAGAGACATGCCTGTCATTGCAGTGCCACCTTGTGGTATTTTGGCTGAGAAGAAACCAGAGAACGGCCTCAGGAATAGCTTTGTAGTTCCCTGTACGGCGCTTATATTGAATTCACCACCCGTGATAAGAGGCAGGCCATTGCTTACGGGAAGCATTTTAGAGAAGATCATATCCCCTTTTTGCAGGTATTCTGTTACTGATATTTGTATGGTGCCTTTGATGCTGTCTCCGGCAGCATCAATGAAGCAATTTGGCGAAAAGATGTACCGTGTGCCGCTATTGCCATAGAACGAACCACCTGCGGTTGCATCGAAACTTACCGTCTTAGGCTGGTTGCGCAGCAGGTTATAGATGTCATTCAGGCTGTTGTATGAGCCGGTAACTGTAGTAACGGTGCTAGGATCTGAATTTTTCTTGCAGGCAGCAGCAAGTACAAGAAATAAAAGGGCAATTGAGTAGTAGCGTAGTTTCATAAGATTTATTTTAACAAAACTTTGTAGGGCAATTATCGTGCCAGATTTTTTGCAAACTGGCCCGTAACAATTCGTTAGGAAGTGAATGAAGTGCATATAAAAAGAATAGTTCCGCTTTCGGGGGCGGAACTATTCAGTCGAAATAATTATTAGTTGTTATGTCTTATATCAGGTTCACGCTTCTTTTTACAAATTCGGTGAGGTCGGCACCGGTAAGCATGCCCTGGGAGAGCAGGGCGAGGTCAAATACCTGCCTGGCCAGCTGCACCTGCTCGGTTTCATCCTTAGTATCTACCATACGGCTCACCAATTTGTGGTTGCCGTTGATGGCTACTTTGTAGTTATCCGGTATGGCACCGTAGAAGCCCATACTTCCGCCGCTCATAGCTGCCATATCCTTCATGCGGCGCATGAATTCGTCCATGGTTACGGTTACGGGCAGTTCCTCGGGGTTCAGGCTGTCTACTTCCACCTGCATGTCGCCGCGGCCTATTGCCTTTTCAAAAATGCTCTTTACCGTATTGCTCTGCTCCTCGGTAAGTATAGATTCTATCTTCTCGTCTTTTTCTATCAGCTTATCGGCTACGCTGGCATCTACACGTTTTACATTTACGTTCTCCAACTTGCGCTCTAAGTGGCTGATGAAGTGACCATCGAGCGGTGAATTCATCATCAGTACATCATAGCCTTTTTTGTTGGCCGATTGTATAAAGACATCCTGCTTTGCGGGGTCGTTGGTGTACAGGTACACCACTTTGCCGTTCTTATCTGTTTGCAGCGGGCTTACTTTGTCTTTGTACTCAGTCAGTGTATAGAACTCTTTTTTGGTATTGGTGAGTAGCGCGAAGTCCTTTGCTTTATCATAAAACTTCTCTTCGCTGATCATGCCATACTTTACAAAGATGCCTATGTCATTCCACTTTTCTTCGTAGCCCTTGCGGTCGTTCTTAAAGAGGTCAGCCAGCTTATCCGCTACCTTTTTGGTGATGTAGCTGTTGATCTTCTTCACATTACTATCGGCCTGCAGGAAGCTGCGCGATACATTCAGCGGGATATCCGGCGAGTCAATAACGCCATGCAATAGCATGAGGAACTCAGGCACTATATCCTTCACCTCATCAGTAATAAATACCTGGCGGGAGTAGAGCTTGATCTTATTGCGCTGTACTTCAAAATCGTTCTTCACTTTAGGGAAATACAATACACCCGTGAGGTTGAAGGGATAATCCACGTTCAGGTGTATCCAGAATAAAGGTTCTTCGCTCATCGGGTACAGCTCGCGGTAAAAGGCGAGGTAGTCCTCATCCTTCAGGTCGGCAGGTGGCTTGGCCCATATAGGCGTGGTGGTGTTGATGATATTGTCCACCTCTATTTCCTGCTCCTTGTTGTCTTCGCTTTCTTCTGTGCCTTCTGCTACGGGCAGGTATTCTTTCTTACTGCCAAATTTAATAGGCACCGGAAGGAATTTGCAATACTTATCCAGTATGCCTTCCAGCTTGTGCTTGTCCAGGAATTCATCAGAGTCTGCGTTGATGTGCAGTATGATGTCGGTGCCACGCTCGGTGCGGGTACCGTCTGTCAATTCAAATTCAGTGCTGCCATCGCATATCCAGCGGGCGGGTTGCGCACCATCCTGGTAGCTAAGTGTATTGATCTCTACTTTATCAGATACCATGAAGGCTGAGTAAAAACCCAGGCCGAATTTACCAATGAGCTCATTGGCATCTTTGGCATCCTTGAATTTTTCTACAAACTCCTCGGCGCCGGAAAAAGCGATCTGGTTGATGTACTTCTTTATTTCCTCAGCAGTCATGCCCAGCCCGTTGTCGGATATGGTGATGGTGCGTGCTTCTTTATCAAAAGCCACGCTTACCATTGGGTCGCCTATGTTGCCGCTGTACTGGCCCATAGACGACAGCCTTTTGATCTTCTGCACGGCATCTACGGCATTGGATACCAGCTCTCGCAGAAATATCTCGTTATCTGAGTAAAGGAATTTTTTAATGATCGGGAAGATGTTTTCCGTATGTATGGAAATACTGCCTTTTTCCTGCATATCTGTAATTGTTTTTATTTGTTCAGTATAGCTTCATCAATCACTGTTCCAAACTATTTAATTTGACAAATTGACAGAAGATATTAGATAAACAGGCCCCAATCATCAGTAAATTCATCCTTTTGGAAGGATGCTACCCACTCAATGAAAATATTTCTGAATTTATCTATCTCGCCGCGTACGAGGTATATATGCTGCTGGTCTACTTTATCATGGGCCATGAATAATAAAAGAGTCGTGGAGATACCCTGGGCCAGTTGGCGTATGATGGATGCGTTTTCCATCCGCATGATGTAGATGCCCCCGGCTTCGGAACTTCTTATTTTTACACCGGTCATATAAGCATCGTGCAATAGGTTTTGAGTGGTCAGTTGCAATAGTTCGGCATCCTCTTCCTGTATTTCCATGAAGGGGGCTAATACGCCTTTCAGTACGAACATTACTTGCTGCCATTGTACATACAGGTTTTTGCAAAGCTCACGCGTAGGATCAGGCTTCCATTCTTCGCCCTCTGCGTCATTCATAAAAGATAGCCTTTCATCATCCCAGTCGGGCAGGTCGGATAATTTATTGATGTCCATTCCGTAAATGTAAATAGAAATAAGTGCAGATGTTTGATAGAAAATCTTATTTTTGACTTTAAACTAAAGTGTAAATCATGAAGCGTTTATTATCAGCCGTTGCGGCTATGTTTGTTATGCAGTCTGCTTTTGCGCAGATCACTATTACTACCGCTGATATGCCTGTTTCGGGCGATACGTTGCGCTACAGCATAGCCAGCCCGCTCACCACTACCTTCAGCCCGGCAGATAGCGGCACGGGCATGGCCTGGAATTACGTCCTCACGCCCATAGCCCAGGGGGCAGATACTTTTCGTACGGCAGGGTCTGTGAACCTGGCCTATGCTTTCCTTATCCCCACCGGTTGTGGTTATAAAGTTGCAGACAGCCTGCCCGGAGTAGGCACTTTTCTGGCGGGTACTACCATCACGCAGTTATATACTTTCTTCGCCAATAGCGCTGCCGAATATAAAGCACAGGCATTTGCCGCGCTTATTGACGGCCTTCCCGCGCCGTTCAACTACACCGCACCTGATGTATGGTACTTCTTTCCGCTCTCCTACGCCAGTACGGATAGCTCTGATTTTAAGCTGAACATCACCGTGCCTTCGCTTGGCGGCATAAAGGAAGTTGGCTATCGCAAAACAAGGGTAGACGGCTGGGGTACGATCACCACACCCTACTTCACCACACCTGTAAACTGTATCCGTGTACGCTCAGAGATACACCAGGTGGATTCTATATCTATATCTACATTTACTTTTGGATTACCTGTATACACGGTGGAGTATAAATGGTTAGTGAATGGCGAACATTATCCTGCACTATGGATCACCAGCAATGTAAACGCAGCTACCGGAGCCGAAACCGTGAGCAGTGTGCGCTACAGGGATAGTTACAGGTCTATTGATACCTCTGCTGTGAATAGCGTAGCACAGGTAAATAACAACATTGCTGTACTGAAGGCCTTTCCTAATCCTGCAACTAATAGTATAGTAACTATTGATGTACCTACTGTGTGGAAGACCTTCACCGTAGATGTGTATGATATGCAGGGCAAGGCTGTAGCTTCATTTGTCAATACGCGTGAGCTGAATATTGTTGCGTTGTCCGCCGGGCAATACATAGCGCGTGTGGCCAGTGGCAGCAATGTGGGCTATGTGCAATTTGCTAAATAGATCAGGGCAGGGGGCCGATTTCATTTGATTTGTGTACTACCTCGCGTATCACCAGGTCCAGGTCGTTGCTCGCTTTGGCCACGCCTTCTATTACTATTTTATTTACCGGATCAGAAAAGTCATCGAAGTTGAAGAGTTGCTCCAGGCCCATGATCGTGGCTACCGGGCCGCGCAATTTGTGCGATTCTATAAAGGCTATTTCCCGAAGCGCTATGTTTTGTTCTTCTATCTTTTGCAGGTGCTTGCGCTGCTCGGTAATATCCCGAGCATGGCAGCTTGCCCCGATGATGTTACTATGTTCGTCAGTAACCGGGTGAAAGCTTACTGCGGTATAGCGTGTCTCATTGCCTACCATCATATCTTCTACAGTACGGAAAGCACGGCCATCAATAGCCAGGCGATAGCACATCTCAAATTTGGCTGTGTATAATGCATTCTTATTTTCAAAAAGCACGTTATCGCCCTCGCCTAATTCTTGTCCAATAAAACAAGTCACCCATTTTTTGAAAGCATGGTTACAGCCAAGGATTGTAAAGTCCCTGTCCACCAGCCATATGGGATCATCTATATTGTTGATGAGTATGCTTAAATTCTGTTCCTTTGTCATAGGTTATGCGCCACTATTATATGCTGCGCGGCAACCAAGGCAGTGTAGTGCGTACGCGTATTTTAAAGCGTAATTTACAAAGTTTTTTAAATATTCAATTACGGGTCTTCGCATATTTGTCATGTGTAAAACCGTGCCTTTAAGGGCAGGAATACAGATAAGACGGGAATATTAGCCTCCGATACTGGCCATGGATTCATGTACGGTATTGTTTTCGGCCTCCCAGCCGTCTTTGGCCCGCTTGCCAAGGGCTGCCAGGAGGGCATCCTGCACGGCGGTATCATCGTTGCTGCTGCGCATGAGATCTTTAATATTGAGTACGCCGCTATCGTACAGGCAGGTTTTGAGCATGCCGGATGGGGTGATCCTGATGCGGTTGCAGGTGCCGCAGAAGGAGCGGGTGTAGGCTGCTATAATGCCCACAGTGCCTTTATGGCCGGGTATGCGATAGTTATAAGAAGTGGAGTAAGCTGCATCAGGTATTTTTTCAATAGCCGGGTAACGCTCTTTGATGGTTTGCAGTATCTGCACATGGTCCCAATGCAGCTTTGTATAGTGCTTGTCGCCGCCGTTAAAGGGCATCTCTTCTATGAAGCGCACACTCACAGGCATGTCTTTGGTGAGCTGCACAAGCGGTATAATGTCTTGTATATTCTTGCCTTCCATCACTACGGCGTTCATCTTTACTTCAATGCCGTGATGCAGCAATTGATCGAGTGTATCCAGCACAGCAGGCAACTCATCGCGGTGGGTGATGGCAAAGAAGCGGTTCCTGTCGAGTGTATCCAGGCTTAGGTTTACAGACCTTATGCCCAGCTTTTTCAAATCTGGAATGTGTGGTGCGGTGAGTACGCCATTAGTGGTGATGGTAAGCTCATTGAGCCCCGGTAATTTAGATAGGTCTGTAAGAAACGGCA
>CAIVKT010000316.1 GCA_903906615.1 uncultured Bacteroidota bacterium
CAGCAGTTATTGCTCAGGCACTGGCGGCAGGCATGTAGACCTTTTAGGTTCTGATGCAGGTACTAATTACCAGCTGTTCGTAGGCTCAACCCCTTCCGGCGCAGCCATCACAGGCGGTGGTTCTACAGTCGACTTCGGCGCGCAAACAGCTCCCGGTGTCTATACAGTAGTAGCTACCGACCCTGCAACGGGCTGTATCGCTAACATGCCTGGCAGCGCACACATTACCATCAGCACATTACCGGCTACACAAACCCTTACAGGTGGCGGCAGTTTCTGCGTTGGTGGTACAGGCAGGCACATTACGCTTCTCGGCTCTGTGCCTGGTGTAAGCTATACGTTGTACACAGGTGGTACTCCGGTAAGCACTATTGCAGGTACAGGCAGTGCGCTCGATTTTGGCCTCATAGCCACTACCGGCACATATACTGCAACCGGTACTAACGTTACGACAACTTGTAGCGTTAATATGACAGGCGTATCTATCATTGCTGCTAATCCTTTACCGGCACAATTCAATGTTACAGGTTCCGGCAACTATTGTGTAGGTACATCAGGCCTTGACGTTCAGCTCGATTTCTCTTCTACAGGTGTTAACTACCAGTTGTATAAGAATGATACAGCGGTCGGTAGTCCTTTGGCTGGTATAGGCGGTGCGCTCGATTTCGGCACACAAACTATTGGTACGTATACAGTAATTGGTACAAACCCATCTACTACCTGCGTGAATACAATGAATGGCGCTGCAGTATTGAGTGTGAACCCGCTGCCAACCAACTACCTCGTTACAGGTGGTGGTAATTTCTGCGCGGGCGCATCAGGTATCCCTGTTGGCCTCAGTGGTTCTAACTCAGGTATCAATTACCAGTTATTCAATGGTATCACACCTGTTGGATCTGCGGTACGCGGTACCGGCTCTGCTCTTGATTTCGGATTACAGACTGCCGCAGGCAGCTATACCATCCAGGCGGTAGACGGAGGCACACTTTGCGCGCGCACTATGCCGGGTGGCGCTGTGATCGTTGTGAATCCTTTGCCTAATACCTTCTTCTTAACAGGCGGCGGTATATTCTGCGCGGGCGCTTCGGGTGTTCACGTAGGCTTGAATTCATCTAACACAGGCATCAGCTACCAATTGTTCAATGGCGGCACAGCTACAGGCGCTGCGGTTATTGGTACCGGCCTTGCACTTGATTTCGGTTTACAGAATGCAACCGGATCTTATACAGTAATAGCTTCTAACACTACAACAGGTTGCCAGTCTGCAATGACCGGTAGCTCTACAGTAGCTTCTAATCCTATACCTACTGTTTATTCAGTATTGGGTGGCGGCGCATTTTGTGCAGGTGGTACCGGCCCGGATGTGAGCCTTACAGGTTCAGACGCAGGTATCAACTACCAGTTATACAGGGGGCTTACACCATTGGGCACTGCTTCAGCAGGCACAGGTGGTTCGCTCGATTTCGGTACAGAATCTACCGCAGGTACATACACAGTGAAAGCAACAGATGCTACCACAGGTTGCACCAGCAACATGGCTTCTGCTGCAAACATCGTTATCAACCCATTGCCACTTGTATCATCAGTGAGCGGCGGCGGCAGTTATTGCGCCAGCGGCACAGGTGTTCATGTGTTCGTGGGCGTTTCTGTTCCGGGTGTAAATTATCAGTTATATAATGGTGGCGCTCCGGTAGGCGCTGCAATGCCGGGTACCGGTGGTGGCCTCGATTTCGGCCTTACCACTACAGCAGGTTCTTATACAGTTGAAGCTACTAACGCGATCACAGGATGTACTGCTGAAATGACCGGTTCTGCTACCGTAGCCATTAATCCATTGCCTGCTGTGCATACAGTAATCGGCGGTGGTGGCTATTGCACCGGCGGCACAGGTGTGCACATCGGCCTTGATGGCTCTGAAACAGGTATCACCTACAGGTTGTCATATGGCAGCACTATAGTTGGCACGGCTGTTTCCGGCACAGGCTCACCTGTTGATTTTGGCGATTACACAGGTGTAGGTTCTTATTCTGTATCTGCATTGAATACTGCAACAGGTTGCACCGATATCATGAGCGGCCTTGCCAATGTGGCTATCGTTGCTCCTCCTACAGCATACAGCATCACTGGTGGTGGCAACTATTGCGCTACCGGCCTCGGTGTTCATGTTGGCCTTGCTTCTTCTGACGCAGGTGTTAATTACCAGTTGTTCAAAGGCTCGTTGCCTGTAGGCATCCCTGAACCAGGTACAGGCAGTTCTATAGACTTCGGCCTTGAATTGGCTCCGGGCAGCTATACAATTACTGCTGCTAACCCTACAACAGGTTGCAGCAGCAATATGACAGGTGCTACAGTAGTAAATGTGATACCGGTGGTATTGCCACACGTAACGCTTGCTTCAAGCACAGGTGGCAGCACAGTATGTACAGGTACTAATGTTACCTTCACTGCATCACCTGTCAACGGTGGTTCTGCTCCTACTTACCAGTGGTTCATCAATGGTGTTAATGCAGGTGTTGGTTCTACCTACGCTTACCTGCCTAACAATGGTGATGTAGTTACCGCTTTAATGACCAGCAACGAACAATGCGCTATACCTGATACCGGCAGCCTGTCTATGACCATGACAGTAAGCCCGCTCGAAATGCCTTCTGTGAACGTAACTGCTAACCCCGGCAACGTGGTTTGTACAGGCGCTCCGGCTTCCTTCACAGCAGCTACATTATATGCAGGTACTTCACCTGTACTGCGCTGGATCAAGAATGGCATATTCGTATCTACAGGTACATCATACACTTATACTCCTGCAAACGGCGATATCATCGCGTTCATGCTCGGCAGCGATTTCCCTTGCGTGCTTACCGATACAGTGTACAGCAACAACATCACCATGGCGGTTTCTAACGGTGTAGTACCTGTTGTGGCTATCAACGCTAACCCTGGTTCGTCGATCAGCGAAGGCCAGTCAGTTACCTTCACTGCTGTTACCACTACCGGCGGTTCACATCCTACTTACCAGTGGTTAGTGAACAACCGCATAGTTACAGGCGCTACTGCTGCTACCTTCACTACCAGCACGCTGCAGAACAATGATTCTGTGACTTGCGAAGTAACAGGTACTTGCGACCTGGTAGGTATCAACTCCGTACACATGCGCGTAAGTGATGTAAGCGTAACACAGGTATCTAACGGCAACAGCGATGTGAAACTGATACCTAACCCGAACAAGGGCGACTTCTCGATCAGGGGTACAGTAGGTACTATAGATGAAGAAGTATCAGTAGACGTTGTGAACATGATCGGCCAGGTGGTTTATACCGGTAAGATAACAGCACAGAACGGCGCTATTGACCAGCACATACAGTTGGGCAATAACCTCGCAAATGGTATGTACATCCTCAACCTCCATTCGGTTGCAGGTAACACCATCTTCCATTTTGTTATCGAAAAATGATCTGATCATTAATTAATAATCTTTACCAGCAGCCCCGCACCCGCGGGGCTGCTTTTTTATGACCCCTGCATGCACCCGCCAGTTGGTATGGTGAGTTAATCGAACCACCACCAACAACCTCGCGCAGAACAGGCAGCTCATTCGCGAAAACAGAACTCACTCGCGCTGAGCCATTGAGCTCCCGATAGCTATCGGGAAGCCATTATATTTGTACCTTGTCCTTTGAATTATGAGCAACAGGTTATGGCAATTCAGCGAAGCAAAAGAGGTAAAGCCCTTTGAGCGCTTTGTACTGCTGGTGCTGGTCATCACCGGTATCATCAGCATATTCAGGTTTGCCGACTGGTGGTTCCGCAAAGATCACATCAGCAATATGTGGCTTTACATTGTGCTCAGCCTTACCTTCTGGTACAGCATCTCCCGGCTGGTACTTATCTGGATCAACTATCTGGGGGTAAAGAAGCCGCCTTTTATACCGGCAAAAGAAGGGTTGACGGTAGCGATATTCACCACCAGCTCGCCCGGAGAGCCTGCCGAGATGTTTGAGAAAACACTGGCTGCCTGCGCCAACATCACTTACCCACACACCACTTACCTGCTCGATGATACACAGGACCCAATTTTTAAGGAGATAGCAGTGCGCAACGGCGCTGTATGGCTGGAACTGGTGGGCCTGCCAGGTGCAAAGGCCGGCAAGATTAACAGGGCATTGGAGCTTACCCAGGAAGACTTCATCCTCGTCCTTGATCCCGACCATGTGCCTTTCCCTAACTTTCTTGATCATACCCTCGGTTATTTTGAGGACGAGCAGGTGGGCTTTGTGCAGGTGTCGCAGGCCTATTACAATCAATACCGCTCCTTCACGGCAAGGGGCGCTGCCGAGCAAACCTATACGTTTTATGGCCCCACGCAGATGTCGCTGTACGGCTATGGCTGTAGCGTGGCTATTGGCGCCAATTGCACCTTTCGTAAGGCGGCATTACAGAGCATAGGCGGCCACGGTATCGGCCTGGCCGAAGACCTGATAACAGCCATACGCATACATGCGGCCGGGTGGAAGTCAGTATATAATCCTGTAGTGGTGAGCCGCGGCCTCGTACCCGAGGACTTTGGGTCCTTTTGTAAGCAGCAACTGAAGTGGGCGAGGGGAGTGTTCGAGGTTACCTTTAATGAAGTTCCCAACCTGTTTCGCAAACTATCATGGTGGCAACGGTTGTCTTACACCACCATAGGCACTTATTATCTTGTTGGGGCCACGCAATTTATATTCACGCTCATACCATTCCTGTTCTTTTTCACGGGCATATTGCCTGCCAGTATGGAGTTCTCGGAGTTTGTGGTATATGGTGTGCCGGTGATGCTGTGCGCCATCATCATCTACCTAGACGTTCAGCGCTGGATGTGTGACCGTGGCACAGAGCGGGGACTGCACTGGCGGGGCATGGTGCTCAAATTTGCCTGCTGGCCGGTGTATTTCATCGGCTTTCTGCTGGCGCTGGTGGATGCAGATATACCGTACATACCCACCGCCAAGAAGGCCGTGACCGGCTATATAACACCCTTTGTGCGACCGCTGGTAGTACATATCTTTGCTTTTGTGGTTGCCGTAGCGGGGGTGGTCATTTACAGGCGGTATTATATGCCTGAAAGCCAGCTATCCCTCTCGGCCGAAAGGACATGGGGGATGATAGGCTTTGCTTTCCTTGCTTTTATAATGGCTACAGGAGGCATATATGCAGCACTCGAAGCCCGCAAAATGAAAGTGGAGGCACCCTGGGATAATATAAACGTAAAGGAGATCAATGGCGGGGTATAAAAAAATAGTGTTCAGGGTAGGCTATACGGTATTGGCGATAGGGATATCTTCTATGATCGTTTATGCTTTATCTCATGCAGGTAACTCATCGAAGGGGCCTATAGAGAATGCTATGTCTTATACCGGCGACGTGGTGAAGAACATAGAACATGAAATGATCGTGGAGCAGCGCACCGATAAGCGGGAAGATAAGCTGAAATGGTTTCATGCTTATTTGCAGAATGCCACGCTGGCGGCGCACCCAAAAAAAATATTGCTCGGCGCATTTGATAACGAGGCGAAAGATAATTTTGAGCCTGTAGTGAATCTGGAAGATTCGCTGAAAATGACCTTCCCGCTTATACATATGTATGTGGCATGGGGCAGCAAAAAAGATTGCAGGTTCCCTGCTGCGCGTGTTGCTAATATCACAGAGCTGGGTTCGGTACCGGTGATCACCTGGGAACCATGGCTCTCGGCTTTTAGCGAAGAGGAATACCCCGGGCTGCGACCATCCGCTGAACGCGATAAGAATGGTATGAAAGACGTAGCTGCAGGCCTGTATGATACTTACATAACCGCCTGGGCAAAGGCTGCAAGGAATGCTAACAAGACCATTTTTTTAAGGTTGGGGCATGAGATGAATGACGCCTACCGCTACCCATGGGGGCCGCAGAACAATACCGCACAGGATTTCATAGCCGCATGGCAGCATGTGCATGATATATTTGTAAATGCCGGCGCTAAAAATGTGCTGTGGGTATGGAGCCCGCACCCCGCCTACGATTTCAAAGACTACTATCCCGGCGATAAATATGTAGATCATGTGGGTGTGGGCATCCTAAACTACGGAGTTGTAGCTGTGTGGAGCAGGTGGTGGGCCTTTAAAGATATTTTTGGTAATCATTACCCGCAGCTGGCAGTATACAACAAGCCCATCATGATCACCGAATTCGGCTCGCTGGCAGTAGGCGGCAACCGCGCCCGCTGGTATGCTGATGCGCTGGACAGTATGCCGCAAAAATACCCGCTGGTAAAGTCAATACTATTCTTCCACTTCTCGAAAGACAACACGACCACACAGCAAACGCTGAACTGGTATATTAAAGATGACAAGCCGGTAGTGAATGCAATAGTGAAAGAAGTGAACAGGTGGAAGCAGTAAAGAGGCAATAGCTATCGTACCAGCGTAACATCACCTTTAAGGAATGCTTTTTTGCCAAAACGGTCTGTATAGCTCATCTCCCAGAAATAAGTACCCATTTCGGCCTTTACGCCCTTATAAGTGCCGTCCCAGCCCTGCTCCAGGCTGTTGCTGAAAAACACCTGCTGTCCCCATCGGTTGAACACCCTGAAATAATTCATGGCCCTGTACCCAACAGCTACCGGCCTGAAAATATCGTTGAGTCCATCTCCATCGGGCGAGAATGCGTTGGGTACAAAGAAGGCGGCCTGGTTCACTACTGTTACCTTGATGGTATCTTCACCTGCGCAGCCATAAGGGCTGATGACATGTACATAGTAAACGAATGTGCCGGTATCGGGATAGATGCCCAACGGGTCATAAATAGAAGTGTCGCTGAGATTAGTACCGGGTGTCCACGCGTATTGTGTGCCACCGGTAGCATCAAATAGTATCTCCTCACCCTTTACGATAAAGGTATCATTGCCCGCAAAAGGCTTGAAATTATCAATGATCACCTGCCGCACTGCCGTATCTATACAATCCCTCACGTTCTCTGAGATCAGGGTTACATTGTAGGTGCCGCCATACAGGTAATTATACACCGGGTTTTGCGCGAAGGAACTGTCTCCATTTCCGAAGTTCCATTTCCAGTACGTGATGGGCTTGATGGTGGCCGCAGACTGGTCTTTGAAATAAATAGGCGCGCCGGGACAAAACTGCCCGCTATCGGAAAATGCTGCGTAAAATACGGGGTACACTTTTACCAGCCTGGTGATACTATCGGGGCAGGTGGAGCGCGGGTTGACAATTAACTTCACGGTATATACGCCGGTATCGGGGTAGGTGAAGGTAGGCTCAAAATCAGCTGAGGTATCAGCATCTGTACCAGGCACACCAAAATCCCAGTGGTAAGAAAAACCACCGGTGCTGGTATTCACAAAGGGAATTGTATAGTTTTTACAGTTGACGATGTAAGTATTGAAGTCGGTGGAATATTGTGGTATATCAGCCACCACCACTTTGGTGCACGGCGTAACCACGTACTGGAACTCTCTTTTAATAGTATTGATGAGTATGCCATCCCTGTATTCATTGCAAAAAACGGTAACGAGGAATCTCCCAACCCTATTAGGTGTGCCTGTAATGAGGCCGGTTTTGGGATTTATTTGCAACAACGGGAAGGCGGTAAGTGGCGCCTGGGAAGAAAAACCGTTGTTATAGAACACACTGTCGTAGGGCGGTGCAAGAGGAGGGTTTGGTTTTACATCCGGCCCACCACAACAATCAAGTGCTGAACTGAAACCATAGCTCAACGAATCTCCGTCGGTATCGGTAGCGGAGTTGTCGTAAGACAAAGGGTTATCGAGGCAAATGATCTGTGCCGGGTTGTATTTAAACACAGCGCTGTTATTATCAAATGTGCCGGGTATGGTGCAGTAATAAGTTGATCCATGATTTCCCGGATCCACAACGTTGGCTATTTCGGCGTTTCTGCAGCATCGTTGGTAGGAGATAACGTAGCCTGCGGTATTATTAGCGAAAGCATGGCGGTAATTAAATGTTTTTTTGATGAGGCAGGTAGCCGGTATATTGGCTACACAGGCATTTTGAAAATTGGCAGGAACATTTATTGCACTTGCAAAGTGTACCGAATCATCGAAATAAGGGTGTTCCGTTGGCCCCCCCCCATCGTTCACATAGCCGGCGATATAGGCAGGGTCATCTTGCGCAATGGCCGCAGGCTGCCCGTTCAGGCAATCCTCATAGATCGATATGCTGATGATGTAATTGTGATACAATACGAGACCTGAGGTACTATCGCCCAGGTGCACATAGGTGATCTCACCACCCACAATATGCGAAGCCATCACCTTGGTAAAAGAAAGTGATAATAGTAACAGCAATATGGCGGTCAGTTTTTTATTCATTTGCCGGCTAATTATTTCCGTAACAATAGTTGGTGAATTTCTTTAGGTCATCGATCAGCTTACCCGGTTCCTCGATCATACTCATATGCCCGCAGTTTTCATAGGCTGATACAAAGTTAACGGGTGAACGGTAACAAAACTTCA
>CAIVKT010000317.1 GCA_903906615.1 uncultured Bacteroidota bacterium
CTCGCGGGTGTACTTTCTTTTCTTCAGCAAAAAGAAAGTACCAAAGAAAGTGCCGGCCCCAAAAATCGCTCTACGCACAAGGCTTGCGCACGGCCGCCGTTTTGGGGCATAGCTGGGCTTCTTTCCTGCGCAAGTTCTACCTCACCCCAACCCTCTCCACTGGCGCGGGTTTCGCGGAGCAATGAGCGCAAGCAAACCCGTGTCCCGCTAATCTCGGCAGTTTGCAACTGCCATCAACAAATCATAGTCCAGATAGCTATCGGGATCATCTCAATCATTATAAACTCATAGTTCAAACAACCCTCGTATAGTCAAATTCCATCTACATATTTTAGAAAATTCTTCCCGCGCCCCGTGCGGCTTTCACTTGCGTTATCCACATTTTTGCGGCCATTAACACCAACTGAAAAAAGACCACTTTACCTTTGTGCCCCAAAAATATTTTTTCACCACTCCAACGTTCTAAGGGGAAGCCCCTTTAGGGGTTTGGGGTTAACCCTTTTTTCTATGAACAACACCCTTCAGGCCAAGGCCCAAAAACTCTTCTTCCAGTCCGATCTATCGAAGACTGAAATCTCTGAAATGCTCGGTGTCCCGCGCCGTACCCTTCACTATTGGATACGCGAAAAGAACTGGGATCGTATCAAGCGCTGCTCTGCGCAGATGCCGTCCTTGCTCGCCGAGAACATCTACCACATCATCGCCCGCTTCACACAGCAACTGCTGGGCGAAGACCGTATCAACCGTCCCATCACCCACAAAGAGGCAGACACATTGCACAAGCTCACCCTCACAATCGGCAAGCTCAAAACACGCAATACCCTCAACGAAAGCATGGAAATGTTCGGCATGTTCATGGAAAGTGTAAACAGCAGATCGCCCGAAATGGCACAGCAGCTCGTGCCATTTGTCGATGACTACATCGCAGGCCGTGCCGCTACCAATATTCACCAATTCCGCCCCGACAACATGAATGATCTCGGCCTCATCCCCAAGCAGGAAGCCAACCTCACCGAAGAACAGCTCGACATGCAAGACCTCATGGCGTGGAGTGAGCCTGCCCTGAGCGCTGATGATAATCAGGGTCGAAGGGAGGAAGGCAACACGATTTCATCTGCCGAAATCCCAACGAAGGAGGAACCAACACCAACGCAACCAACATCGAAAGAGGAAACTACACAAGAAGCACAGGAAAATAATACAGAATTACCCTATGACAATGCACCCTCAGAAGTACCCCTCGGCAATGATTTCTCAAGAACCAGCTATGAAGATGTGATGGAAATGGATCGCAGGATTCGTCTGGGCCATCAGCAATTCGCAGAACTATTCCCCGATGATGAAGATGCCAAGGCAGTTCTCGCCCTCTTAGATGCCCATTTGCCCAACTCCAAGGCCGCAGCTTAAATAAGAGAGGTACGAAACACACTCCCTTCCTTATTTTCAAGGAGGGGACGCGGCAAAAGCTTCCAAGCTATTTGCAAGCGGGGGTGGTTGCACTCGCACAGAATAAATAACACATAGAGAGGCCCACCACGCACAGTTATGTACCTACGGCACATAGCACAGAGAGAGGCATGTATTGCTACAAAGCTATAACCCCTATGGGGTAAGGAATGACTTAGCGGCCTTTGCGGATAGATCTTTGCGCACTTTGCGGGAACCCCACTCGCGAAAAATAACCACAACGCGTCTGACGGCAAAAAAACCGTACTGACGCTACCGGAAGACCAAATATGCGAAGCAAAAAGTGAGCAAGAATATTGCTCAAAAATCCCTCAACTCATTGATTGCCAACAATCCCGATAGCTATCGGGAGAGCAACAAAAGTGAGCAACATTACATCTCCTTCAGATCCTGTAGCCAGGCGGCGAGGGTAACCATTTCCTGGTCGGTGACGATGCCGGCGTGGAGGAGTGCGGTGTAGGCGTTGTAGAGGTTGGTCTCGATGGTTTCGGAGGCGGAGATGGCGTTGGTGACGAGGCTGATGACGGCTTCGCCGTGCTGGTACATGGGGATCTCGGAGATGAAATCTTTCATGTAGTCGTGGGGGTTGCGTTTCTGGATGACGGTGGCATCTATGAAACCGAGCTGGTAGCCGTAGAGCCACATGATGGGCTGTGCGATGAGGCCGCGGAGTATATCTGTAAACCGGAAGGTGACGTAGGTAGGGAGGTACATGAGCGGGAAGAGCTCGCGGCGGATGATGGTGTTCTGGGTATTGAAGGGTGTGAGTGTGCCCTGGCCGAGGACTACGGGCGGGCGCGGGGCGAAGTATACGGGGGTGTCGCTGGTGAGGCGGTAGATGGCGTCCACATCGGGGTCTTCATCGGCCAGGCCCTGCCATATGCCTACGCGGCAGGGCTGGGTGGTGATGTTCTTCGCGATCTCGAAGTCTTTGGTGATGAGGCGCAGGGGCAGGCCGCGCGGCCATATGTTCTCGGAGGTATAGAGCTGGTATATGTTGATGTAGCCCATGCCGGGGGCTATGAGATCGAACTGCTGCTCGAAGGGCGGGAAGGCCCAGTTGTCTTTGGGTATGTTGTCGTCGTCGGTATCTACGATGTAGGTGGCACCGCTTTTGATGGCGCTGAGGTAGCCGAGCATTTTGCGGCAGTAGTGGTTGTAGGGCAGCACTTTGGCCAGGGCGGAGGGCATGGCTTCCTGGTCGGCTACGGATATGTAGGTAACGTTATCGCAATGCCAGTTGGCAGGGGTCTTTTTGTCGCCTACTACTATAAGCTGGTAGTCGCTCATTTTAGCAAATTCGGTGATGGCGAGAGAGGGCTCAAATATGGAGGTGATAACGATGGTTTTGTTCATGATTTTTTGTTCCATTTAGATAACTTGATCGGATGCAGGTAGAGGTATCCTTCGGGGAAGTCGCGGAGGAGGTGTTCTATATTGTTGTCGTATTTATCGAGTATTGTGAAGTCTTCGGGTGTCCATAAAGGGCGGCCTTGCAGTTGCAGGTCGGCCTCGGTAACGATCTCCTCGGCAGAGAGTACGAGGGCTGTGGGTATGGCCGACTCTACGAATAGGCGTGTGGCGGCGAAGGCGCCGCAGTAATGGCAAAATTGTTTGATGGTAGCGCCGCTCACCACAAATATATCGGCATAGGAGCCGGTAAGGGGGTAGGTGAGGTGATACTTCTTGCCCATGAGCTTGTGGGCTATGAAGCGCAGGGGCAGGAAGGTGTCGCGGTAGAGCATCTTCATGAGGGCCTTGCGGGTCTTTGGTATCTGCCACACCTGGCTGAAGCGCAGGGGCTTGATGCTGAGGCCAAATTTTTCGAAGCGCTGCAGGGCGGCCTCGTAGGCGGGCAGCTCGTTCCTGGCCTCTACGCCGCGCACGTTCACGTTGTAGTGGTACGCCTCGTTGGTACGGGGCCAGTATACCTTGATGCCGTGAAAATTGACGAGGCTGGGTATAAAGGAGGTCTGCGGGTTCAGCTTGAGGTGCTGGGTGTAGTTGGTCTCGTTGACGAGGGGATTGAGGATCATGTCATCGGCTACGAAGAAGTAATGCTCATACTCCTCGCGGAAGTAGCTTTTGAGGCCCTGGGCCACATAGCCCTGGAAGTAGTAGGAGGAATCGTAAACGGGGATGACATTTGGCCGGATGCCATTGTAAAAGGGTATGAGGTGGTAGATGTTGCTGAACCGGTTTTTATAGATCTGTTCTAAAAGCTCAATGTTCTTATCATACCGGTGATTATAAATAATAACCAATGCAACTTTACTCATGTTTATCGTTTATGATCAATGCTTATATATGGATGAAAAAGCGGGTGTTGAGGCCCGCTCTGTGTTTGGCGACAAATATAATCCATTGCGGGTAAATAACCATTTGTGGCGGGGAAAGCGGTTTTTTAGGAATTACAGGGGCTGTTGGCATAAATTTGATAGTAATGACGCAAACCATACCAGATGAGGACAGCGATCGTAATAGGGGCCACGGGCCTTGTGGGCAGGCATTTAACGGAGCAATTGCTGCGCGACAGGCGTTTTGAGCTGGTGAAGATCTTCGTGCGCCGCAGCACAGGCATCAATAACGCCAAGCTACAGGAGCATGTGGTGGACTTTGACAACCTCGATGGCTGGAAGAAACTGGTGACCGGCGATGTGCTGTACTCGGCTATGGGTACTACGCTGCGCCAGGCGGGCAGCAAGGAGGCGCAATACAAAACTGACTATACGTACCAATACCAGGTGGCCAAAGTAGCTGCTGCCAATGGAGTGCCTGAATATGTGCTGGTGTCGGCAGCGGGGAGTAGCCCGGATTCAAGTGTGTTCTATTCAAGGATAAAGGGGGAGCTGGAGCGCGATGTGCAAAAGCTGCCGTTCGAGACGATACACATCATAAGGCCGGGAATGCTGGCAGGCGAGCGGGAGAAGGTACGCACAGGGGAGCAATTGGGGGTAGGGGTGCTGAATATCATATCGCTGATACCGGGCCTGAAGAAGCTGCGGCCCATACAGGGCGGCGAGGTAGCCAGGGCGATGCTCAATGCTACGTTCAGGCATGTGGTGGGCATACACTCCTATACCATGGGCGATGTGGCTAAACTGGCCGAAACCGGCGCGAGTGTGCAGAAGGAGCGGGTGTATAGCTGAGAGGTGGTTGAAGTCGATATGGTAGTTGTAAGATTTTTAACACCAAGGCCACGGAGCAATGCGTAAGGGTCACAAAGCTTATTTTGCGCAATACATGCAACCTCGCAATAGATTGACCGATCATCAACCGCCGTCGCAACCTATGCACAATACGCCTGCAAAAATACCGCTGCGCCCTTTGAGTGAAACCGAATAAAAAAGAGCGGCACCCCGAGGGATACCGCTCTCCATTTGATTGATTTACTCAACAATTATTTATCCACCACCATTCTGAATACCACGCGGTCTCCGCCCGAGGTAAGTGTGACCAAGTAAATGCCATTGGCTGCATTGCCCGGCAATGCCACCTGCTCGTTCACGCTGCCGTTCTGTATGTTCCTCTTGCCTGTGTACACCACCTGGCCCAGCACATCAGTAACCAAAATATTGAGCTGATCATCGCCCGCGGCCACCGAGCCGGTTATCGTGAA
>CAIVKT010000318.1 GCA_903906615.1 uncultured Bacteroidota bacterium
TCACTTCCCTTTTTTAGTTTGCGTTTGTAGCTATTCTTCCCATTTCTTTATCGAAGCAGCACGTACTTTTGCCGGCGCATCCCAATTGTAATTGCCCATTTTCTTCCATAGTCCTCTCGACTCATATTCTCCTCGAGACTGTGCAGGTTATTCATGCCCTAATTCCCACCATATGTCCGATCCATAACAAGTTCCACTACTCTTTGCATGCTCACTCATTCCTCGAAATTATCGTTTTGCAGCAGAGTTATTACAGCCATAGCCGCTTCAAGCCCGCACTCCGATAAATTATATACGACAGGCGTATAGTTGAGGTGCAGCTCATCTGGGTTCTCATTGATTGCTTTCACACAGGCAGGAATTTCATTACAGCCTTTATCCTGTGTATGAGCAACGCCCGCATGGCTTTTTTGTACTCTTCTGAATGGTGCTATTTGTGCTTTTGTAAGAGCGGCAATATCGTCGAACTGAATACTCTGAAGTGAAGTAATGAACAACTGCAAAAGCGAGTCATCTATTTCATTTAATTTTTGTCCAAATGAAATTGAACTGCAAAAAAAACCTAACAATAATGTAGTTGTTATTTTTTTCATGATGTTCGTGTTAGCTTGGGTTCAACCTGTTGAACGCATTATTCAGGTCATCCGGCCCGGCCTTGGCCATTACTTCGCTGAAGCCGAAGGTGAGCTCGGCTTTGCCTTCTTTCAGTTGCTGGAAGACCGATGCTATGAAGTCGCTGACGGGTGGTGCGGTGTCGTGGAGCCCCTTACCGCCGAGGTCGGTATTGAGGGCGGGCGGTATCATTTCGATCACTTCTATGTTCCTTCCTTTGAGCAGGTGCTGTGCCGAGCGGGTGAAGGAATGAAAGAATGCCTTGGTGGCCGAATAAACAGGCGCCTTAGTGAGCGGCACGAACGACAGGCCAGAGGTGACGTTGATAATAGTAGTGAGCGCCGGTAAGTTGATGAACAGGCTGGTGAGGTGTATGGGCGCTTCGATATTGGTGGTGATCTCCTGTTTTGCGCGCAGGTAGAAGTCTTCATCAGGTATGTTCATCCATTGCTGTATGCCTGCGTTGTTTACCAGCACATTCGTATCGCTGTGGTTTGCGGCTATCCAGTTATACAACTCTGTGCGGTCGGCCTCTATGGCCAGGTCGCATACCTTGGTGATGAGGCCGGGTAACTTATTGGCAGCTTCCTGTAGCACAGCTTCGCGCCTGCCGCAGATGATGACGGTGTTGCCTTCCTGTATAAAGCGCTCGGTAAGGCCGAAGCCTATGCCCGTGGCACCGCCGGTAATGAGTATTTTGTTGCCTGTTATGTTCATGGTTTTTGGTTTTTAAAAGAGTTGCAAAGATAATTTAATAATGGCTTAATGGCTTAATGACTCAATGGCTCAATTATTGCACCCTTTCTTGGCTATTTGTTGTGTGTGTTCATTCCCGGGGCTACACCCCGGGCTGATATATTGCGCCCTTTCAGGACTAAATTTTGCTTTTCTTTTCTTTTTCTTCTCTTGCCTAAATCGTCTGAAATGCTTATCCAATAAGGTTTTCAACATAAATAGAAGTAAAGCAGGGTAAAGCAAAATTAAATTAAACCGTCCCCTCTGTAGTCCCCACTTCTGATTTTAAACGAGTAGCTTTGCTGTCTAAACTTAATCTTATTTATGGCCAGCAGCACACTTGTATTGAAAGAACCCAAAGCAACAACCGAAACGCCTATCTTCCTCTTGTTCCGTTTCAACAACCAACGCCTCAAATATTCCACCGGGCAAAAAATCCATCCCCGGTTTTGGAACGAAGATAAACAAAAGGCAAAAGAAACACGGGCAATGCCGGGATATGCAGAACTGAATACCCTGCTCAAAAGCCATATAGATGTTTCCCACGACATCTACCGCACCCTGATAAATGATAAGCAGATACCTACGTTAAAGAAAATCAAGGCCGGGCTTGACGATGTTTTTAAAACACCCTTACAGCAAGCAAGCCCAAAAGAATTTATGGCCTTTATAGATAATTTTATCACCACATCTACTAAAGCCCCAGCAACGGTATTGCAATACAAGCAAACCTTTAAAGTCATTAAGGACTTTCAGCATAAGACAAAGTACCCCTTGGACTTCGATAGCATAGACATGGATTTTTACGATAAATTCCTTGCCTTTCAAGCTGAACAGGGTTACTACATGAATACCATAGCCACCGTTATAAAGAATGTCAAGGTGTTTATGAATGAGGCATTAGATAACGGGCTTACTAAAAACATCACCTTTAAAAGCAGGAAATTCAAAAAGGTAGAGGAAAAATCAGAAAGCATCTATTTGACCAAAGACGAGATAACCAAAATTTACAATCTTGATCTATCCGGTAATGAAGAACTGTGCAAGGCAAGGGATTTGTTTGTTATCGGTTGTTATACCGGGTTAAGGTTCTCCGACCTCTCCAAACTGGATGAAAAAAACCTGATTGATAAGGCCACCAAAATTAAAATCCTGACACAAAAAACGGCTGAACTTGTTATTATCCCGCTCCATACCTATATAAGAGAAATACTGAAAAAGTACGGCGGCAAAATACCCGAGGTAATCAGCAATCAAAAAATGAACGAACATTTAAAAGACATTGGCAAA
>CAIVKT010000319.1 GCA_903906615.1 uncultured Bacteroidota bacterium
GTTCACCCTAAAATGAATCTGGAGTTTTTCTGCGAACTGCTGAGCAAGATACGCGCCCTCCGGCCCGACCTCCATATAAAAGGTTTTACTGCAGTGGAGCTGGACTATATGATACGCAAGGCAAAGCTGACCATTGAAGAAGGTATGCAGCGCCTCAAGGATGCAGGCCTGCAATCTATGCCCGGAGGGGGCGCAGAGATCTTCCACCCTGATGTGCGCAATATCATTTGCGAAGACAAGGTGGATGGCACAGGCTGGTTGTATATACACGAAACGGCGCACAACCTGGGCATGCACACCAATGCCACCATGCTCTATGGCCACATAGAAAAGTACGAGCACCGCATAGACCACATGAGCCGCCTGCGCCAGCTACAGGATAAAACAGGGGGCTTCAACTGCTTTATACCATTGAAGTTCCGCAACAAAGGCAACGATATGTCGCACATTGCCGAGTCTACTGTGGTAGAAGACCTGAGGCTGTATGCCATAGCCCGCATCTTCATGGACAACTTTAAGAACCTGAAAGCCTACTGGCCTATGCTGGGCCGGCAAACAGCGCAGCTCACGCTCGCCTTTGGCGTGAATGACCTGGACGGCACTATAGACGATACTACCAAGATATACTCTATGGCAGGTTCTGAAGAGCAAAGCCCCTCATTAAGTACCGAAGAGCTGTGTGATATGATACATGCCGTAGGCCGCATACCCGTGGAGCGTGGCACCCTGTACAACGAGATCAAGGTGTATAGCGAAACAGATGCAGTAAGCTAACCGAAACTTTCGAGGCTCTTCTTAATGATGCCGAGGCACTCATCTATCTGCGGGCGGGTGATGAGTAGTGGGGGTGCAAAGCGTATGCGGTCGCCATGGGTGGGCTTGGCGAGCAGGCCGTTGTTCTTCATGGCTATGCAGATGTCCCACGCCATGTCCTTGTCCGGGTGATCTATAACGATGGCGTTAAAGAGGCCCTTGCCGCGCACTATGGCAATGTGCTTACTATTTAAAGCCAGAAGACCTGAGCGGAATACTTCTCCCAGCGTGGCCGCATTTTCGGCCATACCCTCATCTATAAGTACCTGCAATGAGGCCATGGCCACTTTACATGCCAGCGGGTTGCCGCCATACGTAGAGCCGTGGTCGCCGGGCTTTATGGTGAGCATGATCTCATCATCGGCCAGCACAGCAGATACCGGCATGGTGCCGCCGGAGAGGGCTTTGCCCAGCAGCAGTATATCAGGCCGCACGCCTTCGTGGTCGCAGGCCAGCATTTTGCCGGTGCGGGCCAGGCCGGTCTGTATCTCATCGGCTATCAGCAGTACATTAGCTTCTTTGCACAGGGCGGCAACTTTGGCGAGGTAGCCTTCATCCGGCACCACCACACCGGCCTCGCCCTGTATAGGCTCTACCAGGAAGGCGATGACGTTCTCGTCTTGTAAGGCGACCTCAAGTGCCGCAATATCATTATAAGGGATGGTCTCGAAGCCGGGTGTAAATGGCCCGAAATCCCTGCGGGAGCTTTCATCGCTGCTAAAGGAAATGACCGTTGTAGTACGCCCGTGAAAGTTTTGCGCGCAGGTAATGATCCTGGCTTTGTTAGCAGGCACACCTTTTACCTCGTAACCCCAGCGGCGCGCCAGCTTCAGGCCCGTTTCCACAGCCTCTACACCGGTATTCATAGGCAGCACTTTGTCATAGCCAAAGAGTTTGGTGATGTAAGCTTCGTACTCGCCCAGCACATCATTATGAAAAGCACGGGAGGTAAGCGTGAGCTTTTGCGCCTGCTCCATAAACACCTCTATAATTCGCGGATGGCAATGTCCCTGGTTGATGGCCGAGTAACCCGACAGAAAATCGTAATAGCGTTTATCATCCACATCCCATACAAATACGCCCTTGCCTTCTTTGAGGA
>CAIVKT010000320.1 GCA_903906615.1 uncultured Bacteroidota bacterium
AAGCCCAAGGTAGCCGTGACGAAGGAATATATGGGGCATCCCCTGCGGCAAATACGCAGGCCAATCTGAGTTTCAATCATTCTCCAGACTCCAAGCTTTGGGTACCTGAAGTGTTTGTCATGCCAGTTCAGAATATTCGAGTGGGTTTGCAGTATTTTAAGTGGTCCCAGTTTTTAGGTGGTCAAACCTATACCTATTATTCTGGGCTCGGAACCCAGAGTTCACGTAACGCTTCGGACAATAACCTCGCCTTTCTTTATGTTTGGCTTGCTTACTAGGGAGATGAGGATGAAACAGTTTTCATTGATTCTTTTGAGCAGCCTTCTGATCGCAGGATGTTCGAATTTAGATCGCTCTCGTGATCTAGCAAATCCGAATGTCAGGCCTGAAGTCACTGCTCGGCAGCTATGTTCGGATTGCCATGGTGTTGACGGTAATTCAGTCTCACCTAATTTTCCAAAACTTGCGGGGCAACAAGAAGAATATCTGGTCAAACAACTACAAAGTTTTCGTCATGGTGATCGCGCTTCTGAGCAGTCTTACCAATACATGTGGGGCATGACGGCAACACTCACCGATGAGCAAATCAAAGGTTTGGCGCATTACTATAATCAGTATGTGATCAAGCTCTCGTTGAGCAAAGAGACAGACAAAATCTTGCTGGCTAAAGGTAAAGAAATTATTGAAAACGGAATCCCTGCTAAGCAATCACCAATTGAATTCCTCAAAGGCGTTGGCCCGCAGCGTGGGGAATTGCTGCGCCAGGAATTGCAGATCAGCACTTTTGAAGACCTTCTGTATCATTATCCTTATCGCTACTTCGATCGTACACAGGTCACTAAAATAGCCAGCATAGATTCTACTACCGAGTATGTGCAACTGGCAGGCACTCTTATCAATATCAATGAAGAGGGTACAGGGCGTGGCCGCAGGCTGGTAGCTACGCTTTTTGATGATACAGGCCGTATAGATCTGCTCTGGTTCCAGGGTGCCCAGTGGATGAAGAAGCAACTGCGCGAGAATGAGCGGTATATTGTCTTCGGCAAGGTGAGCCTGTTCAATGGCTATTTCAATATTGCCCACCCCGAGATAGAGGTGATCACCAGCGAAACCGCTGCCGCTGGTATGCAGCCCGTTTACCCCACCACAGAGAAGCTAAAAGTAAGGGGCATCACCAACAGGTCATTTGCCAAGCTCACCGCTGCCCTTTTTGAGCGGTTGTCTCCGGGCGATGTGCCGGAGATATTCCCGGTGGATATATTGGGCAAGTACAATCTCTGCAACCGCTATAGCGCCATGCGCTGGCTGCACTTCCCGGATAGTGTGGAGCAGGAGCAGGTAGCCCGCTACCGCCTCAAATGGGAGGAGCTATTTATATCCCAACTGATGATCGCCCGCCTGCGGCTACAACATACCGCACAGCGTGGCTGGCTATTCAGCAAGGTAGGCGATCAGTTCAATGACTTTTTTGCCAACCACCTGCCCTTCGAGCTTACAGGCGCGCAGAAGCGGGTGCTCAAAGAGATACGGCAGGATACCGGCTCCGGTAAGCAAATGAACCGCCTGCTACAGGGGGATGTGGGCAGCGGTAAGACCATAGTAGCTGTTATGTCTATGCTCCTTGCGCTCGATAATGGTTTCCAGGCGTGTATTATGGCGCCGACCGAGATACTGGCACAGCAGCATTACTTCAGTATAGGGGAGCTGCTGGCCGATATGGGCATACAGGTAAGCCTGCTCACCGGCAATGTAAAGGGAAAGGCACGTAAAGAGATATTGCAGCAGCTGGCCGATGGCACGCTGCGCATAGTGGTAGGTACCCATGCGCTCATAGAAGATAGTGTGCAATTTCAGAACCTCGGGCTTGCGGTTATAGATGAGCAGCACCGTTTCGGGGTGGGACAACGCGCCCGCCTGTGGAAGAAGAATGAGATGCCACCCCATGTGCTGGTAATGACGGCCACACCTATACCCCGCACACTGGCTATGACCATGTATGGCGACCTTGAAGTATCTGTGATAGACGAGCTGCCCCCGGGCCGTAAAGAAATAAAAACAGTACACCGTCGCGATGCCAACCGGATGGGCGTTATGGAGTTTATGCGCAATGAAGTGGATAAAGGCCGCCAGGCCTACATCGTATACCCGCTCATAGAAGAGTCGGAGAAGATGGACTATGAGAGCCTGATGGCCGGCTATGAGCAGGTGAAAATATGGTTCAATGAAAACAAGTACCGTATAGCTATGGTGCATGGACGGCAGGAAGCCGGCGAGCGCCAGCGCAATATGCAGCGTTTTGTAAAAGGCGAGGCCAATGTAATGGTGGCTACTACTGTGATAGAGGTAGGTGTGAACGTACCTAATGCCTCTGTGATGCTGATAGAAAGTGCCGAGCGTTTCGGCCTGTCGCAGATGCACCAGCTCAGGGGCAGGGTAGGGCGCGGCGCGGACCAGTCATACTGTATACTACTTACAGGCAATAAAATATCAGAGGAAAGCTATAAGCGGGTGAAGATAATGGTATCCACTACCGATGGTTTTAAGATAGCCGAAGAGGACCTTGCTATGCGTGGCCCCGGCGATATGTACGGCACCAAGCAAAGTGGTATACTCAAGTTCAAACTCGCAGATATTGTTGCCGACAGCGCTATCCTCGAGCAGACCCGCATAGCTGCTAATCAGCTACTCACTGCTGATCCCCGCCTGGATATGCCCCAGCACCGGCTTATCAAGCATACACTTGCCCAGCAGGGGAAGCAGTCTCATTGGGGGAAGATCAGTTGATGGTTTGTCTGATATAACTCATTGCAATCATTTTCTCCCCATTTTACTACATTTGTTCTCTAAACACAATACATCCGTATGTTGCAGGTAACGGTCAATGACAAGAATACATTTGCCATAAAGGAAGAAGATGGCCGCATGGTCATCAATGATGCTGCTATTGACTGGGATGCCAGCCAGCAGCCTAATGGCCTCATCAGCGTGCTGTTCAATGGCAAAAGCTATACCGCTATCATTGAGCATACCGATCGCGCCACCAAGCAAGTAACACTCAGGGTCAATGGCCAGTTATATACTACCTCTATAAAAGAACCTATAGACCAGCTACTCACCAACATGGGGCTAGACCTTAAATCCATGCAGAAGCTGGAGCCCATAAAAGCCCCTATGCCGGGCATGGTGCTTAAAGTGCTTGTACAACCGGGCCAGCAGATCAATAAAGGCGATGGCCTCATCATTCTTGAGGCTATGAAAATGGAGAACATACTCAAAGCCACTGCAAATGCTACTGTTAAGTCGATCAAGGCAATAGAGCGCACAGCAGTGGAAAAAGGTGCGATCTTAATAGAACTTGAATAGTGCTTTTATATTCAGCAAAAATGCCTACACCTCTAAAATATATATTCACTCTTCTTTGCGCGGTTGTTTTATACACGGGCGCACAGGCTCAGCAGTCGTATTCGTACGTCTACATACAAGGCGATAAGCAAACGCCATTCTATGTAAAGATCAATGGGCAGATGATGCCCCGTTACGGAAAGAACTACAACATTATATCCGAGCTATCGCCCGGCACCATCGAGATCGAGATACTCTTTCAGCAAAAGATATACCCCGCTCAAAAGTTTACGATAGACGTACCAGAGAACGGCTCCCGGGCTTTCCTACTCAATAAACAGGACAAAAGCTTTGCCCTCTACGACCTCAAACAAAAGAAATACGTGGATAGGTAAGGCGTTATAGGAGATGCGTATTTGTGTGTTTGGTTTTTGTTCATCGGGTTTTGTTCATCGTGCGTTTAATAGGGCGATGCCCTATTCTATAGGATTGTGCCCCATTCGGGGCGTGTGTTTTGTGGTGCGGACGCGGTGAAAGAGCGAAGTATACCAGGTATGTGTGATGCCTATCGAGCTTTACGATCTCAAACAAAAGAAATACGTGGATAGGTAATGGTTTTTTATCGGGCGTTGTTCATGTGGTGTTAATAGGGCGATGCCCTATTCTATGGGATTGTGCCCCATTCGGGGCGTGTCTGTTGTGTTTACGCGTGAAAGGTCGGAATATATATGTGACGGGTGGCACCTCTCGAACTCTACGACCACAAACAAAAGAAATACGTGGATAGGTAATCCTAAATTCGCTTAATTTTGCGCCCTATGATCTGCTACATGAAAAAACATCTGGCGCTGCCATTCTTATTGCTCACCACACTGCTGTGGGCCTGTACATCTGGTAAAAACGACAAACGCAAACTGCTCACCGGCGTATGGCATGCCAATAAGCTGGAAAATAAGGACATGGACAGCTTCTTCCTCAATACACAGGCATACATAGACACCATAGGCAAAAACAGCACTGACGAGGTGAACAAACGTGTGTATGGCGTTACCAATATGGATAGTATGCGTAAGATACTTCAGTCGCAATACGACAGCGCCAAAAACATGCAGATGGATGCGGTGAAAAACACCATTTTCGAATTCAGGGCCGATAGTACAGCCCTTCTTACCTTCAATGGTAGCATAGACTCCAGTACCTGGACGATAACCCCTGCCGGCGAGTTGGTGATCACCGAATTGCACCCCATTGAGGGCGAATCGGAGCATGTGACCATGGAGATACTGGGATTGACGGACAAGGAGCTGAAGCTGCGATTTGCCGAGAACGGGGCCTATAGCACGGTAACTTTTAATCATTAATGCCCGATGTTAGTCTGAATAAGCACTTATCATTATCTTTGCCCCCGCAAGATTTTTAGTTGATCATTTTTTAGTATTAATTTATATATGCGTACCATACCATTAAGACAAGCATTAAGAGAAGCAATGGAAGAAGAAATGCGCCGTGACCCGGCTGTATTTCTTATGGGTGAAGAAGTAGCCCAGTATAATGGCGCCTACAAGGTGAGTCAGGGTATGCTCGATGAATTTGGGGCGAAAAGGATCATTGATACGCCTATTTCTGAATTAGGTTTTGCAGCAATAGGAGTAGGGGCGGCAATGAATAACACAAGGCCTATCGTAGAATTTATGACATGGAATTTTGCTGAGTTGGCTATTGACCAGATCGTGAACCATGCTGCAAAAATGTTGTCGATGACCGGTGGGCAATTTACCTGCCCTATAGTGTTTCGTGGGCCTAACGGATCTGCGGGGCAACTTGCGGCGCAGCATTCGCAGGCTTTTGAAAACTGGTATGCTAATGTGCCCGGCCT
>CAIVKT010000321.1 GCA_903906615.1 uncultured Bacteroidota bacterium
AATGTTGTAAAAGTAAATTTACCGCAGATATAGCCCGCAAACCCCGCTTATTGGGTGAGCCTAGTAGTAATTAATGCCTATCAGCTTCCTGGCCCCGGCAATGACAGCCGATGCGCTGGCACGGGCTTTTTCGGCGCCCTCCTTCAGTATCTTGCGCAGGGCGGCCTCGTCTTTTTGCAGCTCTATAGACCGTTCCCTTATTGGACGAACAAAATTCACCACATCCTCGGCCAGTTGCTTCTTCATATCGCCATAGCGTATGCTGCCGCCATTATAAGCGTTGATGTAGGGCTGCGCTGTCTCCGGGCTGCCGGTTATACTCAGCAGCGTGAAGAGGTTCTGTATAAAATCAGGCGTAGGCTGTCCTTCTACAGGCCCGGCATCGGTCTTTGCTTTAGCTATTTTTTTGCGGATGGTATCGTCATCATCACTCAGGTATATGGTGGCGTTCACATTCTCGCTCTTGCTCATTTTACCGGTGCCATCCAGGCTCATGATCTTTACGGTATCGTTATTGAACCTGAACACCTGCGGCTCGGGGAAATACTCGCCATAGCGGGTATTGAAGCGCTGTGCAAAGTTGCGGGCCATCTCCAGGTGTTGCTCCTGGTCCTTGCCCACGGGCACCTTAGCGCCCTTGTGTATCAGTATATCGGCAGCCATCAGCACGGGGTAGGTGAGCAGGCCGGCATTCACATTCTCGGGTTGCAGGCGCACCTTGTCTTTAAACGTAGGCACCTTCTCCAGTTCGCCCTTGTAGGCGATCATATTCAGCATCAGGTATAGCTCGGGTATCTCGGGCACATCGCTCTGGGCATAGAGTGCCACTTTTTCGGGGTCCAGGCCGCTGGCTATGTTCTCGGATAGCACACGGAATACATTTGTCTTCAACTCCTTTGGGTCAGGGTGCGTGGTAAGGGCATGATAATCTGCCACGAAAAAATAGCAGTTATACTCATCCTGCATTTTTACATAGTTCTGTATGGCGCCAAAATAGTTGCCGAGGTGCAAATGCCCTGTAGAGCGTATACCGCTCACTACGATCTCCTTACTCATAATGCGGCAAAGTTAAATTTTTAATGGTTCAATTATGCAATGCCTCAATTGCTCAATGCCCCGATACACAGTTACATACAATATTTGTAAAAAGCTTAATAGAAAGGGTCATTTCGTAGTGCAGCGAAGAAATCTCCTGAGAAATAGCAACAAGCCCAATAGGTGCAAGATGCCTTGCGAAATAGGTGAGAGCAACCGACAATTTGCAATTGGCGCTCGCGCAGGGCAAATAAATAACTACTCACTATCGCGAGCATAGACCAAACCACAGACAAACCCGTCTCCGCATTCCCGCCTCGGCTTGCAACCGGCGCGCCAATCACCTCGTCTTAATGATCTTCTTCACTACACGTTTATCCGAGTTTGGTTGTGCAATAAGTGACACTCCAAATCCGCGCCTGTGGTAAATATTTCAGAAAAGGATTGCTATATTGTATTATTTTAGGTAACCTACCGCGCATTTGATGAAAATAAAGCAACAAGTAATAATTTTTTTATTGATCAGCACGCTGTATTTTCCGTCTTATGGTTTTCAAATCAATGGAAATATACCGTCTTGCGCAAATTCAAGCATCACTATCGAAAAATACACAGACTATATTGTTAACAATACGGGTGAGATAACAGAGATAAACGTAGACAGTAGCGGTAACTTTGCTTTTTCATATGATATAGGTGGCGTTAGCAAGTATAAAATACGAACAAAAGATCTTTCCGCTTCATTTTTTTGTGCAAATTCGGATACTGTTTTTATTAATGAAGTAAATGGAAAATTACGAGTATCAGGCACAGTCAACAGCTTTAATTCTCGTTTAAAGAAAATCAATAAAGATCTAACAGACTGGAGGAAGTTGTTTATAAATGACAGTGGATACTTTATGGCCATTAATGAACCAGATAAAGTGCTCCAAATACTAGATAGTTTAGAACGAATACATGAAGTGAAGGATACTTTTATAAATCAAACGTTATCATACTACTTTGCAAATGCTGCATTGCTATTTATCACTACAAGTTATCCCAAGATCGATAAGCCATCAGCAATAAAAGCTTTTGATTCAATTGAGGCAAACTATTTTATAGGTAAACCCATCAAAATTAGAGACCCATTTTATTTAGAACTACTAAACGCGATAGTATTGGCGCGGATCAACAATTCAAATTTTTCTCCAGTTAATTCTGAAAGGTTTACTTCCAAAATTTCGACATTTCATTACACGCACAACGAAACATTAAATGAACTCTGTGGAGTATTTGTTATTAAGGAATACTATAACAATAAATGGTATCTGGATGAATGGAAGAGTATAGCTGATTTCAATTCAGTTGTAGAACAAATTGGCATAAATGATTCAATTGAAGACGTTAAAGATTATATCTCGCAACTAATAAGAACAAATAATAAAACAGGCATAGGGTCGCAATTTCCCTTACTCAAAATAGTAGATGTGAATGGTGTAGATTTTGATTTTACGACAATTCATACGAAATACATTTTGGTTAATTTTTGGGCAACATGGTGTACTGCATGTAAGGAAGAAATGAAGGAATTTCCCGCTTTGTGTGACAAGTATCGAAACGATCTAACAGTTGTAAGCATTTGCGTAGATAATAAACAAACTTCTATGCTATCTTACCTAGTGAAACAAGGGTATAAAGGGAAATGGACAAATCTATATAACGGAGATCATGGAAATTATTTGGACCAATTGCATATTGCAACTTATCCATCATCTTTCATTTTAGACGAAAATAGGTCTATTCTTGCCACACCACGCACACAGGATCTGCTCAAAGAGTTAGCTGTTATTGTAACCGGGAAATAATTTTTTTGTTTTCCGTGTTGATTTCCTCTGTTGCGACTATTGATCAGCCATTGGCCAATAATTTACTTACCAGTATATATTTTTTGAAGGCATAAACTCACAGACCATAACTATTCTTCTGTTTCTATGAACACAATTGTGTACTTCTTTTTGTAGGATATGCATTTATAGCCCAGCAATGCTCTTTCGGGTTCACGGCAAATAGCGTGGGTGCGCCGTGAATCTGCTAACTTTATAAGATAATCATACACCTCGTCAGCAAAATGCTCTGCCGTAACGATCAGGCCTTTAGATTCAATATACCAAGCCACTTCAGCAATGCTGTCTGCCGCAGTTTCTTTAACAGCTATTGCTCGCCGGCCCATTTTTTAATCATTTTTTTGCTGTGCGCCCTGGCTTCTTCAATAGATAATGTCTTTTCCGGCCTTGTTTTCAGAGCAGCTTTTTTTTGCAATGCCTCATAGCTTTTTACAGGGAGTACTACATATGATTTGTGGTCAATAACAAGCACATTCATAGCTCTTTTTTTTACGAATATACGCATATTTTCGAACGTGGTAAATGATATCTCACTGGCGCGAGTTGCGCATAGCCATGAGCGCAGTCAAACTCGTGTCTGCACAATCCGCCCGGCTTGCAACCTGCGGACCACTCACCTCGTCTTAATGATCTGCTTCACTACACGTTCATCCCCCTCGCTGATGTCCATAAAAAACAGCCCGCAGGGTAGGTCCCTGATGTCTATTGAAGCTGACAATGCAGCGTTGCCCTTTGTATAGCGGTAGTTGCCGCAAGCCCTGCCATCTGCGGCGTACAGCGATACACTGAGCTCACCGGTACTGTTGTCATTGATACATAGCGTTACAGTTTGCGATGCGGGATTAGGGAATACAACTATGCTCTGCTGCCATGCTGTGGCGCTGGCGGCAACGCCGGTGCTGGCGCCCGCACCGGGTATTAAAAATAAGGGTGTTTCACCTACAATCAGCGATACATAGCCTGATGTCGCAGTGAGGGTGGTCCTGTCCGTCACATCGCGTCCCGGTGCTGGCGTGTATAGCTGCGCGCTGGTAGCCGTGCCTATAGAAAAAGTACAGGGCATGGTAGTTCCATTCTCGGTAGGCTTTACCAGCACATAGGCCGATTGTCCGGCCAGCTCGTAGCGGTCCACTATCGGGTTGGTCAGTATGGTTTCCTTATACACATAATTGCCGATCAGGTTATTGGCCTGGTATATATAGTCTGCCGCTGGCTTGCGCGATCTGTCGGGGTTGATCAGCCCGCACGAGCTGTAGTCGCCGGGGTTGGTGGTATCATCATCATACAGCTCGTAAAAGAAAGTGCGCTCTATGCCGCACCGGGCATCCAGCAGCGATGTGCGCAGCAGCCAGTCGGCCTGTGTCTGCAATGCCGTTTTGCTGCCTATGGGTATGGCCCTTATGTCGCTGCCGGGGTTTATGTCATACCCTGCTTCTGTTACCCATACAGGCATGTTGTTGGCGTACAGGTGCGCAGCGGTCACAAAGTTTTTAGCGATCACATCAGTCCCTGCTACCTCTGGCGCGGCCCCGCGCAGGCCGCCACTGCCTGCATACGCGGCATTGCTGCTGTAGATGTGGTAGTTGATCACATCCCAGCACAGGTTCGGGCTGCCATCAGCATGGTATCCCCTGTATTGTTTGCACCAGTCTATCATACCCCTGAAGTAGTCGGTGGTAGTGCCGGCGGTACCGCCCATCACCACGGTCATGGTGGGGTCGGCATTTTTCACGCCTACGCCCGGCCCCATAGTATTCATATTACCATCATAGAAGGCCGAAAGGTTGGCTGCATACTCGCGCCCTGTCTGGTAAGCCTCGCGGCCCTTCCACCATTTATCGCGCTCGTTGTCGCACTCTATGTATTTGATCACGCCCAGGCCTACTTGTACAGTATTGGCAGGGTCGCCGGTCCATCTCGTGGTGGTGTCCACGCTCAGCAGCGATGTGCTTACCAGCCTGTTATTCCCATACCGCGCCGCAAACTGGAAGGCCATCAGTGCCTGCCTGGTATACGACGCAGGGTCGGTAAAATCTGCGCCATAGTTCACCGGCACATTCTCCGCATCCTGGTCGGCTAAGGGGTAGGTGGCTACCATGTAGTCGGGTTGTGTTTTAATATCGGCCAGCACTTCTATGCCTTCCGCCTTGCAGCGCTGGTACAGCGAGTCGTAGTTCCAACTGCCGTTGTGCGATGGGTTGAAGGTATAGCCGCCCGCCGTAGGCTCTACCTGGCTCCAGTCCAGATAATGCCGGAAGCCCGCAAAGCTTTTGGCAGCCGTCAGTCGTGCGGGGTCTATTACTGCCGGGTTGGTGGGGTCTTCAAAGTCCCACTCAAAGCCGTTAACGCCCAGCTCTTGTTTCAGCGCTATGTTTTTTGCCGGTGCGGCAGCCACTGCGGCAGGCGCTATGTACGGGCCATACAGCTCCATCTCGTTCGGGTATATACCGCTGCAATTGATCACTAAGTAGCGCACATTATTGGCAGCCACAGCCAGGCTGAAGTTATACATGTCCGAAGGGTCGGGGCCTACCCATTCATTGTATTCAATGCCTATGAACGTGCCTATGAGTATGCGGTTCCATGCCGAGTCTATATAGTAAAGCGTGAAGGGGTCGGCCACATTGCTGCCGTCGCCATCATAAAATTTAATGCTGTCAATGCTCATTTGCTCACCGGGCAGTATGGGGTAGTAAGCATCAAAGTTATCTAATATGGTGCCGGTGCCGGTTGTTACAGCTACGCTCAGCACACTGTCAAAAAGCCCCTGCAGGCCATTGCTTACATTGTTCAGTTGATACCATCTGTTCGCGTCTATGGGTATCTTGCCATAGGCCGTTTGCGCGCTAACCGCACCTGTAGCACATACCCACGCGAAAACTATAAGTACCAATATCTTTTTCAACACCTTAAATATTCTAAGTAAATTTATGTATTCTACTTACAAAAGTAGGTAATCTATCTTTTAAACAGCATCTTGGCGCATAAAAAGTCGTCAACCTGCTATTTGCTGAAGCAATTGTCGCTCGTGCAGCCCAAAAACAAACTATCAATAATCCCAACCACCCCATAGATTATTCGTCTTGGAGCGTATCACTTTATTAAAGACCTTTGTGCCATAAAAGAGGGTTTATCTAAGCCTCTGTGTAAATAAATTTCAGGACTAAGATCAACTCCAAACTGAAAAAAACTGCGCACAAAGTGTGCAAAAGTGTGCAAGAATCTAGCAAAAAGTGAGCAACAATTTTTGCCATTTTTAATCTATCTTATTGATTATCAACAATCCCGATAGCTATCGGGAGAGCAATAAGCCCGGCAATAAAAAAATCTTGCACTTAGCGTTCATGATGTCGGTTCCCTGCATCTTTTACCTGTTGGCTCAATTTTTGTAGAAAATTTAACGCCGTCGCGTAAATTGTATCGTAGTTGATGAAGGCAAGGTACATTACACCTGATTTTCCACTTGTTGCGCATTCCGGATATCGGTATATCTATTGTTTTTATTCATGGCTATACACACGGCATTATTAATAATGATTTACCTTTGCACACCCAAAACAATTAACACATAAGTGAGGCCAGTTTACATTACAAGATTATCGAAATATCTACCCAATGAGCCCGTTTCCAACGATGAGATGGAAGGTTTTTTGGGCATGGTCAATGGTAAGCCCTCGCGCGCCAGGCAGCTTGTATTGAGGAATAACGGTATCAAAACACGCTATTACGCCATTAAAGACGGCAAAAAGACACATTCTAACCCGCAATTGGCTGCGCTGGCCATAAAAGGCCTGTTCGATGAGCAGTTGCCTATAAGCAAACTACAGTTGTTGGGAACAGGCACTACATCGCCGGAGCAGGTGCTGCCGGGACATGGATCCATGGTGCATGGCGAACTGGGCATAAGCAATATAGAGGTAATGACGGGTTCCGGCTCGTGCTGTAGCAGTATGCAGGCAATGAAGTTTGCATGGATGGCAGTAGCAGCTGGCATGGTAGATACAGCAGCAGCGTGCGGCTCCGAGCGTTTATCGGCATGGATGCAGGTTTCCCGCTTCCAGGCCGAGGCAGATAAGTTGGAGCAGATGACCGCCAACCCCATACTGGCTTTTGAAAAAGACTTTTTGAGGTGGATGCTGAGCGATGGCGCAGGAGCGGCATTGCTACAGGAAAAACCTAACTATACCGGTGTTTCATTGAAGATAGAGTGGATAGAAATGACCTCCTTTGCCAATGAGCTGGAGACGTTCATGTACTCAGGCGCGGTAAAGAATAAGGATGGCTCCCTTACCGGCTGGAATGATCTGGACGTAAACGAATTCTCTGAAAGGAGTGTGTTCTCCCTGAAGCAGGATACCCGGCTGCTGGGCGAGAACATTATTAAAAAGGGTGGCGATTACCTGGCTACACTGATGCAGAAACATGGCCTCACAGCAGATCAGGTGGATTATTATCTGCCGCATATGTCCAGCGAGTTCTTTAAGAAAGAGATGATGGACTACCTCGGCAAGGTAGGTATGCATCTGCCCGAAGAAAAATGGTTCTACAACCTGACCCGTGTGGGTAATGTAGGCAGCGCCTCGCCTTACCTGATGCTCGAAGAGCTGTTTCACAGCGGCAGGCTGAAGAAGGGCGACCGCATACTGGTGATGGTGCCGGAAAGCGCGCGTTTTATTTATGCCTATATGTATCTTACAGTTGTTTAACTTGCACTTCATCAACTTATGGCAATGAAACCACGCATACTGGTACTTTATTATACACAGACAGGCCAGCTACGGCAGATACTGGATAGCGTGGTATCCGGCATCATAGATAGCGTGGATATTGAGTACGCCGCCATACAGCCCGAAACACCATTTCCTTTTCCATGGACGGCACTACAGTTCTTCGATGCCATGCCCGAAACGGTGGAACATCTGCCGGTGCCGGTGAAACGCCTGCCAACAGAGGTTGTCAATAAAAAATACGATCTCATTATATTCGGCTATCAGCCCTGGTTTTTAAATCCCTCGCAGCCTGCAACAGCGTTTCTGCAAAGCATAGATACTAAGTTATTTAAAGATACCCCAGTCATAACAGTAGTGGGCTGCCGCAATATGTGGCTGCACGCGCAGGAGAAGGTGAAGGCCTACCTGCAAGGCGCAGGCGCGCGCCTGGTAGGCAACATAGTGCTGGTAGATACCAATACCAATCTTATATCGCTGCTCACTGTTATCCGCTGGTCGTTCAAAGGCCAGAAGGCTGCCTCAGGTATGCTGCCCGCAGCAGGTGTGCAGGATGTGGATATACACCAGGCCAGCCGTTTTGGCCCGGTCATCTACAAGCACCTGCAACAGGATAACCTGATAGACCTGCACCGCGACCTGCTATCGGTAGGGGCTGTGCAACTGAATACAGGACTGGTGGTACTGGAGCAGACAGGCATTAAGAACTTCAGGAAGTGGGCAAAATTCATCCGCGAAAAAGGTGGCCCCGGCGACCCCAACCGTGCAGGCAGGGTGATGTTGTTTAAAAATCTGCTGTTGGTGGCTATCTTTATACTCTCGCCCATATCGTCTGTAAAAGCAGCCATTACACGCCTTGTAAAGCGCAGCGCTTTGCTGAAAGACGTGGAGTACTTCAAAGAAGTGC
>CAIVKT010000322.1 GCA_903906615.1 uncultured Bacteroidota bacterium
TTGTGAACAGTGGCACAGGCACAGCAGTAGCTACAGTGAGCACAAACGACAACATCATCATCTACCCGAACCCTGCCACGAGAGAGCTGCACATAGAAGCGCCGCAGGGCGTGGAAGTAAGCGTGCGGGTACTGGCGATGGATGGCCGCGAAGTGATCGCTAACACGACCACAACCACGGTAAATGTCGGCGCACTGGCCAACGGCATCTACCTGGTACAGATCTACGACACCAACGGACTGCTGCTCAAAACAGCTAAGTTTACTAAGGCAGAATAGAATACTTATAATTTCAACTACAAAGGCTGTCCTTCAAAGGCAGCCTTTGTAATTTTACAACAAGCTGCTCTGGGCGGATTTTCATATATCCCCCCTATGACGTTAATAAGTTGTGAAACAATATGTTACTTTTGTCGCTTCTTAGACCATAATAATATATAATGAAGTATCTGTTCGCATTAGCTGTAGCCATTTCTCCTGTTTTTTCATTTGCCCAAACCGGGACAAAGGACACCATTCAGTCGGTAACATTAGACCCGCTGGAGGTGACCGCACATGCCGGTGCGCCCGAATACAGGCCATCAGCCCCGAGGGCATGGGATATAATAAATACGCGCCTCGCGCTCACTTTTGATACCAAAGCAAAGACTGCCGATGTGCGTGAGTGGATCAGCCTGCACCCTTATTTTTATGCCACAGATACACTGGCATTGGACGCTAAGGGCATGCGTATAGATAGTGTGCAACTGGTAGGAAAGACAGGTAGCACCAAACTCAACTATACCTATGCAAATGACCGCCTCGTAATACATTTCGCTAAAGAATATGCTGCAAGTGATAGTATACTCTTATACCTCAGGTATACTGCAATGCCCTATGCACAGGCATCGGGTGGGGGTGCAGCTATTACAGACGACAGGGGACTTTACTTCATCAACACAGACAATGCCATACCTCACAAGCCATCACAGATATGGACACAGGGCGAAACAGAAGCTAACTCGCATTGGATGATCACCATTGATAAGCCCAATACGAGGTTTACAACGCAGGTAGAACTTACGGTACCGGATACCATGACAACCCTGAGCAATGGTGCCATGATCAAACAAATCAAGGGCGTTAATAAAATGCGCACAGACGTCTGGCGTATGGATATGCCCATACAGGCGTATGTAGTGATGTTTGCTATTGGCAAGTTTAGCATCATTAAAGACCATTGGAAAGGTAAGGATGTAAACTATTATGTAGAGCCTGAATATGCGCCCTATGCTTCATTGATGTTTGCACATACACCCGAAATGATGGACTATTTCTCACAGATCACCGGGGTCCAGTTTCCATGGAATAAGTATGACCAGGTTGTTGTGCGTGACTACGTTTCCGGTGCAATGGAAAATACTTCTGCAGCACTGTTTGGCGAATTTATGAACCAGGATGCCCGCGAGATCGCGGATAGGAACCAGGAAGATGTTGTGTCGCATGAACTGTTTCATGAGTGGTTTGGCGATTATGTAACCTGCGAATCATGGAGCAATATTACGGTCAATGAATCCTTTGCCAACTATGGCGAGCAGCTATGGCGCGCACATAAATACGGCAAGGCAGAAGGCGATCAACTGGCTTATGAAGACCTGCAGATATATTTAGGCTCATCTACTTTCGCTGATCCGCAACTGGTGCGTTTTCGTTACGACAGCAGAGAGGATGTGTTTGATGCGATCTCTTACAATAAGGGTGGCGCCACACTCCGGTACCTCAATTCATTGATAGGCGATGCCGCTTTCAATAAAGCCATGAACATCTACCTCACCAAAAACGCCCTGCACAGTGCTGAGGCCCACAACTGGCGGCTGGCGGTAGAAGAGGCCACCGGGCAAGACTGGAACTGGTTCTTCGATCAATGGTATTATCATGCAGGCCATCCATCACTCAAAGTGGCTTATGACTATAACGATACAACACAAAAGCTTGTAGTTACCGTATCTCAGACACAGAGCGATACGGACTTTATGTACAGGTTGCCACTGAAGGCTGCCATTATTTATGATAATGATAAGACTGTTATTGACTGGAACATCACAAAGAAAACAGAGTCATTTACCTATGCTTATCACAATGGTATTCGCCCTACTGTAGTGCCCGATTATACGCATGTATTACCGGGCGAAGTCAGGGATACTAAGAAGCCCGCGCAATGGTTATCGCAATACATGCACACAGACGACTACATCAGTAAGAAACTGGCGGTCTCTGCTGCAAACCGCCTCATGTCTGATTCTGCATCACAGGCAACTATAACACTTGCACTTCATGATCCTATGGCTTCTATCGCACGGCTCACGCTTTTCGATCTTAAAGGAGTACAGTCGGATAAATATCACAGAAAATGGACCAGTGCTATACAGGATATTGCCCGCAACGATACCGACAGGCGCAAGCGTGCCGATGCCTTTGCTGTGTTGGGTAGCTGGAAGGTGGCTGCTGCAAAAGGTGATATGCTTGCCGCATTGAATAACAACAGCTATGCCCTGGCCGGCGCTGCACTGGAGGCTTTGTCGCAGATAGATAAAGACACCGCCTATGTGCTTGCAAGGCAAATGGTGAATAGCCACCCAAGGGCTGCGCTGGAAAATGCTATCTGGACCATAATAGGTAAGAAGGGCGCTGATGCGGATGTGGCGCTTTATGAGCAATACGGGCCTTATATACTGGGCCAGAAAAAGTTCTCTTTTGCCATCACACTCACCAGTTACCTGAAGAATGTAAAGAGCGATGATGCTTACAACCGTGGTGTAGCAGTATATGCCATGCTGGTGAAAAACGAAAGTATGAAGGCATACAGGAATGCACTGGCAGGCTTTATGATACAAGTGGCTGCCGAGGCAAAAGACAATAGCAAATCTGATGTGACTGATGAAGCAGCCAGTGGTAAAAA
>CAIVKT010000323.1 GCA_903906615.1 uncultured Bacteroidota bacterium
GAACTTAACGATGTTGTGTGTGCCATCATTGAAACGGGACACATTCATAACGGCAGACGATGCTACTATTTTAAGGCTTTGCAATTCGAGGTCGCCGGATAAGGTATCTACTACTGTGATATTCTGGGCTGGCGCATTGCCTGTATTCTCAAAACTTATGGTATATTGTAATTGCGTGCCTGCGGATATGTAGCCGGATGGGGTAACCGACATTTTGTTGGGGTCGTAAGCGGCGCTTATATAGTCGTGCCTGGAAGTGGAATTGTTGGCGAGGTTTATATCCCCGGTAAAGGGGGTGATCGAATAACTTGAATTAACGGTATCGCCTACGGGTATATCCAGCGCTGTGGCTTTGTACAGGGACACATTGACCACTTTGGGCGGCAATGTGGAGGAGAGGCTGTCAAACACCCACGTAAGGATATTACCAGCGATAGTGGTAGGCGCAGGAGATGCGCTTACATAGACATACTTGACCGGGCTAAAGGCCATAGTGAGCGTACCTGTTTCGGGAGTGCAGTAGGAATTGTTGGCAATGATGGTGGCTTCTGCATTGTGAGGGCCGGGACGGAAGGTGGCGTACTCGCCGAGGTCGAATGACGTGCTGGTAGCGCAGTTGAGGCCGAAATATTTAATGCTGTAATCATCGGTATAAGCGGTAATCGTATCGTACAAGACACCACCAGATGGGCAGGATATAGACATGCCGCCTATGGGTGATATGGGACGGAAAGCATAGACTGTACCCGGAGGGCCATAGGCTTTGTAGTAAAAACCACTGACCGCACTGATTGTGTCTATGGGTGTGCCATTAGAATCCACCTCGGTGCTTACAGGTATATAAGAATAGGAGTCGCCGGCATCGAAAATACAATCGCTGTTGGCATCGTAGTAGAACTTGATGGGAAGCGTGCGGCAGTAGAGGTATTCATAAGTACCGGTAAGAGAATCGAGGCGGGAAGATCCGTTGTATAATACCTCCTTTATGGTATAGGTACCTGCGGCTGTGTAAGTATGTGTATAGTCGGTATGGGCAGTCGCAGAGAGCGTATGATCGTCATTGCTGCCATCGCCGTAATATGTAGTTACATGATATGAGGATGTAGCTCCGCAGGCATAGACATCAAACTGCGGGCCATTGCAGGTGCTATCTAATGGTGTGCTGATGGCGCTATGCAAAAGCCCTGCGGTACTAACCGGAACAAGGACGGGCGAGGAGTAAACAAACAGATGGCTAAACGAACAAGTGAGCGCACAGCGATAGTAGCCTGTAGATGCAGGGTTAAAGATATAAGACGCGGATGTGGCGCCGCCTATATTGCTCCATGAACTGCCGGAAGCAGAGGATTGCCACTGAAAGGTGATACCGCAACCATCAATTGAGCCTGCAAGGCTAAGCGTATCATGCGCACCGGAGCAGCCACCAGCGAGGGTTGTAGTGCCGGTATAGCTGCCTGTAATACCAAAGCAGGGCGTAGATGAACTAATACCCCCACCCGAACCGGAGCCTGTGTTTAACACAAGAAAAGTCATTTCGCGCTGGCTGGTGCCTACTAATACGCCCGACCTGTATTCCCTGATGTTGTACACCACTACTGAGCGCTGTGCTACCGGAGCATAAAATGATAGGAGGCCAGTAGTGCTATTAAATGAAAAGGTACCAGCGGTGACTGTAATGGGATTAGCCGCAGATACTGATGTAGTTGGTGGTGACCACGCTGTACCCACGTAGGTAACCGGGCCACCTATAGTGCCACACACAAAAGTGCCATTGGTAGCTGCAACTAATGAAAGATACAGGCTATCACCATCAGGGTCCACGGGCAAAGGGCTGTATGAATTAGCCATGCTATCAAGGAAATATGCAGGGACAAGCTCAGTAAGTACGGGACTTGAATTAGCGGAAGTGCTGTTATTTAATGTATCAATAAGCTGGATGGAACCTAAATCGGGAGATGCAATATTAGTTACTGCAGCCGGCCTGCTAGCCGCGGCACCGGGTCCATTATTGCTGGTATATACAAACCGCCAAACAGAAGAAGTGGAAGGCAAGGTATATGTACCTGAATAAACAAATCTCAAAACACCGGGTATAGTTGAGGTAGGGCTACCGCATGATGTGGAATCTGCGGAACAATGAGGAGATGTTTCTCCAAATGATAGTGCAGAATCTATATGAAGTGAAATAGTGCCTACGCTGGTACTACCATTATATATGCAAACCTCGGGCGTACTCATAGGCATGGTTAAAGATAATACCGAACTTACCGGATTGCAACCTACATAAAGGACAACAGTTATATTATACGTGAGGCCGCTAACCTGCCGGTAAGACATATCTGCTCCTACAAAATGAACTGCCCCGGCATTAAATGAAGAAAAAAGCAATAGTATGGCTGCTATGGTATTGATATAAATGGAAGCTATTTTTTTCATAACTCATTCTTTAAGAAATCAAATATAATTAAATTCATTCGATAATAAAGAATTTTTATTTGCGCAGAGATAGAAAAAGCAAAATGGTATAGTGCGGATTTTTAGTAAAACGGGGCAAAATGGAATAAATTTTGAAGAAATGGGGCAAAAATTAAAAAGAAAATGTGGTTTTTATAGCCATTTCGGGCAAAAATGAGATTTCACTTTTTGGGTTTAATGATTACTTTTGCAGTCCAATTAAATCAATAAAATTACATGGCTACAACAACAGATATGCGTAACGGTCTGATCATAAAACTTGACGGCAGCCTTTACTCAGTAGTTGAATTCGGACAGAACAAGACAGCACGCTCTGCGGCAAAAGTATGGGCAAAACTGAAAGGTGTGGACAACACCCGCTCTATAGAACATACCTGGAACTCAGGGGATAACATATTCCCCATACGTGTGGAAAAGCGCCCGTTCCAGTTCCTGTATAAAGACGAGAGCGGCTTTAATATGATGGACACCAACTCTTTTGAGCAGATCATAGTTGCTGCCAACACTATTGAGCATCCTGAATTGTACAAAGACGGCCAGGAGTGCTTCGTAGTTTTTAACACCGAAACCGAAGTGCCTATGGGTGTGGAACTGCCACCAAGCATCAACCTGCTGGTGACCTACTCGGAGCCAGGCGTAAAGGGCGACACAGCCACCAGGGCCATGAAACCTGCCACGTTAGAAACAGGCGCTACCATACAGGTGCCGCTGTTTGTGAACGAAGGCGAGCTGATCAAAATAGATTCCAAAACAGGCGCTTACATAGAAAGAGTGAAATCCTAACCGCTGATACTTTTAGGGAAGATATTATTTTTTACTAAAAACAACATTCATGGAATACAAACAGATCCAGGAACTGATAAAAACGATCAACAAATCGAATATCAGCGAGCTATCTATTGAAGAAGGTGACTTTAAGATCACCATCAGGCAAGACCATGCAGAGCAAACGCAGTTTGTAAGCGTTCCGCAGCAGTACCAGGCTATGCCTGCACCGCAGCCTGCTTATGCTCCGGCAGCCCCTGCGGCAGCACAACCTGCAGCAGCCCCTGCGGCACCAGCAGCACAGGCAGCTACTTCAGGCATTACCATCAAGTCGCCAATGATCGGCACGTTCTACCGCAGCCCGTCGCCTGACAAGCCGGTATTTGTGAACGTGGGTGATGAGGTGAAGGCAGGCCAGGTGCTTTGCATCATCGAGGCTATGAAACTGTTCAACGAGATAGAAAGTGAAATAAGTGGCCGCCTGGTAAAGGTTGTTGCTGATGATTCTTCGCCTGTTGAATACGATCAGCCGCTGTTCATCATTGAGCCAATGTAAAATAATGGCTCAATTTCTCAATGACTCAATGGCTCAATGAAGGAATTTTTTAATGATGGAATGATTTAATTAACTTTGAAACAGGTAATTAATGAAAAAGGAATTGTTCGACAGAAACCCAATTCTGAAATTATCATTTGACTTCGCCTTAATGGTTGTTGACTATTGTGAGCTTTTAGAAAGCAAGAGGAAGTATATTGTAGCAAGACAGTTATTGAGATCGGGAACTTCCGTGGGTGCAAATACAATGGAAGCCCAAAATGCGGAGAGCAAAGCGGATTTCATTCATAAAATGAAAATTGCAGCCAAGGAAGCAGAAGAAACGCAGTATTGGTTATGGCTATGCAGCCACAGCACCAATTATCCCGATTGTGACGAATTGATCAGTAAACTTGAGGAAGTAAACAGAGTATTAGGCAGTATTGTAAATACTGCTAGAA
>CAIVKT010000324.1 GCA_903906615.1 uncultured Bacteroidota bacterium
AGCATGATACAGTGGCGCAGCTTCAACATAGACCCCGACTGGTACCTGGGCAAGATGGGCGTTACCGACCCCGGCGAGTGCATGGGCATGCGCCAGATGATAGACCTCATACACGAAGAATTCCCCAAAGTAAAGTTCGGCTACTTCAATCCACCCATTGAGCGCATGAAGAACTTTGATGTGGATTTTGCGCATTGAGAAATGAAAAAGATGAATTCACCAGAACAGAATGGCATAGAGTTTTATACTCCTCCTAAACATCAAAAAGATTTTAGTGATTTTCGTAGCATTTACGACCAAGTCATGATTACGATTTGTCCAGATGAGAAGATGAAACATATCGGCCAACAAGGACGGATTTGTCGTTTTTGCAAACGGGCGTACCCACTGGCTACCTTTAGAAAGGATGCGCATGTAATACCTCATTTTTTAGGAAATAAATTTCTAATAAGCGAAGATGAATGCGATACGTGCAATGAACTATTTGCCCGTTATGAAAATGATTTTAAAAATTATCTTGGTATCATCCCTACATTAACAAAGACAGTCGGCAAATCAAATTCTTTTCCGACATTCAAGACAAGAGAAGGTGATATTAGGGCGGCTAAAAGTGACAGACTAAAAATTGATGGTGACTATTTAGAAATATTTAAACGCGACCTACTTGATAAATCGTTAGAGTTCGACTTTGAAAAAGGTGAAGGACGGAGCGTGTTCAAAAAATATCCATATATCCCATATCATGTTTATAAATGCTTACTGAAAGTCGCATTTTCTTGCTTACCGATACAATATTTAGTTAAGTATAAAAATGCCATCCATTTATTACGCGCGAATTCTCCGTTTTCAGTTCAACTAATACCCGTTCACATAACACATTTCCCGCTTGATGGCATTAATGCACCTAAACCATTTGTTTACATCTTTTCGAAAAGAAGTCCAGAAATAAATGCTCCATCACACCTTGCTATGCTATTTTATCAAGGTCTTATCTTTCAATTTTTTTTGCCCCTAAGTGATAATGACAACCATTTATATAAAAGCGACAATAATGTTCTTATACACTTTTGTCCTCCCTTATTCACATTCCCTGTGGATGATAATGTACTTTTCACTTCTGAGATAGTAGACTTTTCCTTTTCCGGAAAAAGAAAAAATGAAGTGCAGGCGCTCCAATTTAATATAACAGTAGATAAAGACAAACCATTTTACTGTTTTAATCCTAAAACTGGTAAACACAAACTATATGAGCATCAATACCCAAAAGATATTGTCGGCATTGTAACAGCTCCAAGGGGCACAATTCTAAGTAAGGAATCATTTGGCATTCAACCAGAAACCTAATTGCGTATCTCCCGTTATTCGTTATGTTCCGCAAAGCGGGCATCGCGAACCATAGATAATTGCCAATTTGCAATTGTACCTTAGCGCAGCAGATCGCCTGCTATTTTTTTCTACCTGCAAACGAAGCGTTATATTCCTCTGAGCAACCTATAGTATTGACATTGGTATAAAACAATGAATCTCCCTTCAGCACCAATTCACCAAAATTAAACAGGGGTAAGCCACCGATCATATAGGTATCTGTGTCGTTTTTAGCAAACAAAGTATCGAAGCCGCGGTAAGTAATGTATTCGTTGTCACCTGCAAAATCAACAGTACGACTTGAAAAGTAATTTGATGAAAAACTCAATTGATTTCCGGATGGATGAAAAACGTAAATATACACGCCGAATGTGGTGATCGCACTGCCCAAATTTCCATAATCTTTGGCCAACCCATAAAAAGTATCGGTATAGGGATAAACAATCTGAGCGTGTGCATTCGGAACTAAACCACCGGTAAGCGATGGTTTATTATTATCCTTTTTACAAGAGTAGGTAAGGATGGTAGCCAGCAGAAAGAGAATCAGTATCTTTTTCATTGAATAAAGTTATGATATAAACGGTATTTTATGAAATTTATTATGTGGCTGAAAAGGGACTTATCCGTTGTTCGTGATGTTCCGCAAAGCGGGCATCGCGTACTATAGATAATAGCCAATTTGCAATTGGCGGCTCGCGCAGGGGTGTACTAAACACAATTATCCTTTGTGGTAAAGCTTAATGCCGGGAATGAATTTGAAATCCTTTTTATTGTAGGTGAATAATGGCAGGTCATAAACAAGACTCATAGCCCCAATAATAGCATCAGGTATTTCCAGGTTATGCGACAGCTTATACTCATGCACTAATTCAATAGCTTTCTGAGATACCGCCTCATTGTAATGGATCACATTGTAGCGCTTTATCTTTTGCTCCATTTCCTTAAGCTCTTTCTTATTCTCCATACCACGATATAGTTCCATTACAGAAACAGAAGGTATCAGAACGTTCTCGTTGCCAATATCCTTTAGCTCATCGGCAGTATTTGCCAGTTCCCTGAACAGGGAAATAAAAATATTAGTATCGCAAATAACAAAACTCATGATCTTCCTCCCCAGGCATTTTTACGCAGGTCTGCCAATGTAATATTCTTATCCTTCCATATCCCTGCCAGCGCAGTTACATCAGGGTTAGTGGCAAAAGTGATGGGCAGTGGGGAACTGCTTTTTGAGTGCTTCTTTTTTGCCAATGGCTTTTCTACAACAAAGTCGAAATACTTTGCAATATCCTTTAAAGCCTCCAGCGTTTTTGCGCTTTTATATTTTATAATAACCTCTGCCATACAATACGTATTCTTCACAAATGTACCTACTATTTTCAATCTACAAAACGCAATATTTCATACAGGGTGGCAACCGAACAAAAGCATTTATCCATATCTTTATTCCACATCATCCACACAACCACCTATATGAAACGTGCTATACTGCTTACCATCATCCTACTGGCATGCCTGCCAATCATTTCCAGCGGCCAGGGCAAACTGCTGGGCAAGCAGGTTTACGACACTGCCGCGGCCTGCGAAAAAGACCACCCTGCAGGGTTCTATTCTTCGGCAGCATCTTTTTATGCCAAGGGCGATAAATATGGTGCGGGCTTTTTGTTCTACCTCGGGCAGTTGCGCTATCGCTACTATTGCGCCGCTAATGCCAACCTGCCACCCGATGGCGACCGTGCGATAATGGCCTCGCTCAACAGCACTGTGGGCGAGGAGATCAACTTCTACCTCGGCGGCCATGTAGAGGAATACCTACAGGTAGTAGATGCTGTGCTGGCCTGGAACAAAACCCATGAATTTGAATTTTTCCCAAAAACGAAAGACCCGAAAGATGCCAAAGAGATACTGGATGGCCTGGTAGAACTGAGAACTTATGTTGCCGGCCACAAAAAAGAGATCACCGCCCAGCACAAAGAAACCGAGGAGATGCTAAAAAAATACGAGCAGTCGCAGCAGCAGGATAGCACAAAGTAAGCAGGCAAACAGCACATCAATAAGCGGCATTGGCAAAGAAATAACAGCCGATGGCATGGTAATCATTTACTAAGCGCAAAACGAACTATTGTGGAGCGACTGAATGATGTGTTTAAAGAGAGGATAGCAATTGATGGCATGGGAAAGTTGGTATTGTTCACTTTCCGGATGCTGAACGGAGAATACGGAACAGAGTACAAAGTAAGAACAGATAATCCCGAGTGCGACTTTAATATGCGCAATACGCAGGAGGAGATAC
>CAIVKT010000325.1 GCA_903906615.1 uncultured Bacteroidota bacterium
CATCAAGCGAAAGTGTTTGTTTGAACGGCAATTTCAAGAGATAGTTCATGGTAGTTGTTTTTACCTAAACAAATTTACGCCAACAAATACATCAATATCGTTATCTGATTGTTAAATGAAGATAATGTAACATACGGAACCTGCACAATTATATTACCCAAACTTGCTCCTATTTACAACAGGATTGGCGTTAAAATATAATTCGCTACTGCCATTAACATTTAAGTAAGAACAATATGCAAAAGTCTGGAAAGTAATGGATGGATAAAACTTATTCCCTTATATTTACTATAGTATAAAAATGGCTCCATGAACGATATAGTTGCTAACACCCTGCTTTCCACCTACGACAGATATATCCTCAACAGGATATTACCCGCATTCAGCGCAGAGAAAAATTTCAATATCTACGATCTTGTTGAAGAGTCTGTTTCACACAAGTGTATGTTGCCCAGCCAGAATTCGATCATCATGGATACCTTTTACTGCATCAAAGAATACCTGGTTTCACAAGGTTTTGTGCTGGAGAAAAGAGAGATGATATCTTATGTACTCACAGGCAAGGGCATACAATTAAAACTATCAGGCTCAATTGAAAAATATGAAGCTTATGCTTCCCGCAAAAATAAGCCATCCATTATCGACATTATCTTCAGAACCAAAAGAGTACAAGGCAGTGCTGCCCTATAACATTTTTTGATCGACCCATGAACAGTAGAACAAGCAAATTCATCAGGGATGAGATCATCCCTATCCTCATCATATTCGGCATCCTTGCCATAGCCGCAATTGCATATCTCTTTATGGCATCCTAAAAAAATGGCTAAAACTTAACACCAACGGTCCATGCCAGGTTGTTGAGTGCATAATCTATTTTGGCCGTAGGCACAGTAGTCGCCGCTCCTGAATATACATAGTTATTGCCCTTGCCATCGTTATACACCACATTGTAGGGCTGCTCATATCCCTGGTACATGCTATGCACAAAGCCAAGGTCTGTGAAGAAATGATTGAACCTGAAGCCCACGCCTGCACTGAGGTCTATACGCTGAGTAGAATATGGTGCATTGGCTGTAGACTCGCCATAAGAACTGTAGGCATTGCCATAGTACCCAAAGCCCAGCCGCGCCATAAAGTGTTTGGATATACGCCCTTCTCCACCCAACCTGAAGTTAGAAGCGCCCTGGTAGCTTTTCTTGATGCTTTGGTTAATAGCATCAGCTTCCTGCTGAAATGGCACACCATTCTGGTCTATACCATCCTGGAACACATAGCGCATAGAGCTGTAATCCACATACTCATAATCGGCCGTAATGAAGCCAAATTTATTGAGCATGATGGTAGCGCTTAAAACACCTTTCCAGGGTGTAGAAAGGTTGTAGTCGAATACATTCCTGCTGAGGTAGCCGTTATCTACAGACAAGGTAACCGAGGTATCGCTATGTACTGTGGTAATAGCCGGGCTGGATACATCGTGCAGCGAATAGTAAGTAGGCGAATGGAATGCGAGGCCCAGCCTGAATATGTCATTGACCTTATAGATAGCGCCGATCTTTGCATTGATACCTGCACCGGTAATGTCCAGTGTCTGGCTGGTATTGAAGTAGCTGAAGCCACCGGGGTTGGCCACATTATTATCAGGTGATAATGTTTCGGAATAGTAGCTACTGTTGTGATAATTAACGACCGGCACGCCTATAGTGATACCCAGCATGAGTTTTTCTTTATAGTTGCCGCCCAGCGAGAAGGTGTATTCATCAATACCACCCGTAGTATGCGAGCTTTTTGTTTGCAACACACCGCCGCTGAATGGCACAATACTTTTGTAGTGGCCACCCACCGTATCCAGCAGGTAAGACTGAAATCCCTGCGAACCAAGTGAATTATCCAGCACAGTAGGGTCCAGATTATTTATGTTGGCATCAGATTCAAATGCCTGCGAGCCTGAGCTATTGGTATTCTTGCCCGTATACGTATAATCGGCATTAAAATCTGCTACCCTGTTCATACCAACAGCAAAAGATACGGCCTTCCAGTTGCGGTGTTCGTAGCGCCTGCCCTTAGGTGCATTAGTAAACACCAGTCCGAAGTTATTGAAGTTGAAGTGCGTATTATTATCAGATGTTGTGTTCTGGATGTATTCGCTGCTCGTAGCGTTCATGCGCAACGATGGCGTTAATGTGATCTCACCGCTCCTGTATAGGCCCAACCCCGCAGGGTTCACACTCAGCGAGCTGAAATCGCCACCTACCGAGCCCAGTGCATTACCAAAGCCCATAGACCTTGCTGTGCCTTGTGTAGTGAGGTTGGAGAAATTATATGCCTCCCTGATATCCTGCGCAGAAGCGCTGAAAGAGGCCACTGTTAATGCTATTAATAATGCCGATCCGTAAGTACGCATAAATCAGATTTTTGCTTTTTTGACAAGAATTAACGTGCAACGTTTAATATAGTTTGAATGATATTCAAAGCACAAAAACTATACCCTATTCTTCTGCTACATGATAAAGGCATTACCACCCTATGCGATAATGCCTTTTTTATAAACTCATTAACAATTATCTGCGTCCGCCACCGCCTGCATGGCCACCACCACCGCCGCCTGAACGGGCACCGCCGCCACCACCGCCGGAACGCATGGCACCACCGCCGCCACCAAAACTGCGCGCTGCGCCACCACCACCGAAGCTACGGCCTGCATTACCCCCGCCATTAAAGCCGCGTGCACCACCATATCCGCCACGGGCCTGCTGTGCGCCACCGCCATTCATGCGGCCGCCGCCATTATAAGCGCCGCCACGGCCACCATTGCCGTTGCCACGCGCGCCTTGCGCATTCATTCGGTTGCCGCCATTAGCCTGGCCGCGGGCAGTATTTTGCTGGGCGGAACGTTGCCCACCCATTGTGGCACTGTTACGAACGGCACCACCGCTGTTAGCGGTTCTGTTGCCTGATGTTGGGGTTGCACTGGCAAGAGGAGCTGTACGAAGACCAGTTTGGCTTACAGCAGATGAAGACCTGAGGCCACTGCTGAACCCTACCCTGTTACCTGCCCTGTTACCAATGCTTGTTTGGCGTGGGCCATAGTTGCCTGCATATCTTCCACCGCCATAACGGCCTTCGAGCCCACCATAATAACTGTTCCAGTAGCCACCGTAACGGTTGCCATACCAGCCACCGGCATAATAAGGGTAACCCCAGCAACTGGCGAATGCGCCGTAGCCATACCAGGCATTCCAACCCCAACCAGCACTCCAATAGGGGCCAAAGCCGAAACCAAAGCTGATACCTGGATACCAGGGATTGTAACCCCACAATGGATCTACCCAATACCTGTCGTACCAAAATGGATTATAGAATGTGCTGTAGTAGCCCATATTGTAAAAGTCATTGTCGAAACGGTTAATGCGCGAACTGTAAGAATTATCATCATAATCCACATAGTCATCCGCATTATTGAAGCTTTGATAATTATCAGGGTCATTATTATCCTGCGCATTATTAAATATGCGGTTGTTATTCGCATTGTTATGACTGCTATCCATTACAGACTGGGTACCTCTCTGGTCGGCCCCGGTTGCATAAATATCATCCGTCTGAGCATTGGCTACGCTACCTATGGCAGCGAGCAACAAACCGGTTAGAAGGAAACGTTTCATTTTGATATGTTTTTTACGTAAAAATGCTTAGTGAAATTACTACTTTTGCTTTAGTTCACCAATTAATAGATGGCGAAAAGAGTGCCAGGTTTATTTATGTCAAAAACTTTAACAAATCGGAAAGACGATTATGCCCAGTGGTATAATGATATAGTATTGAAAGGCGGCCTGGCCGACTACTCGGCAGTAAAAGGCTGTATGGTCATCAAGCCACACGGCTATGCGCTTTGGGAGCATATGCGCGATGAGCTGGACAAGCGCTTTAAAGAAACAGGCCACCAGAATGCCTACTTCCCACTCTTTATACCCAAGAGTTTCCTCTCTAAAGAAGCCGCACATGTAGAAGGCTTTGCCAAGGAATGTGCTGTAGTGACCCACTACAGGCTGAAGAATGACCCTAATGGCGGCGGCGTGATCGTAGACCCCGATGCCAAACTGGAAGAAGAGCTGATCGTAAGGCCAACGTCTGAAACCATAATCTGGAATACGTATAAAGACTGGATACAGTCTTACCGCGACCTGCCATTGCTCATCAACCAATGGGCCAATGTAGTGCGATGGGAAATGCGCACCCGCCTGTTCCTGCGCACAACCGAGTTCCTGTGGCAGGAAGGCCACACCGCACATGCCACTAAAGAAGAGGCTATTGAAGAAACAAAGAAGATGCTGGAGGTATATGCCACCTTTGCCGAAGAGTTTATGGCCATGCCCGTGGTACGTGGTGTAAAAACAGCCAACGAACGCTTCGCCGGTGCCGAAGACACTTATTGCATTGAAGCCCTGATGCAGGATGGCAAAGCCTTGCAGGCTGGTACATCTCACTTCCTCGGGCAGAACTTTGCCAAGGCATTTGATGTAACCTTCCGCGATAAGGAGAATAACCTGGACCACGTATGGGCTACTTCATGGGGCGTATCTACCCGCTTGGTAGGCGCGCTGGTAATGGCACATAGCGACGATGAAGGCCTGGTACTCCCGCCAAAGTTGGCGCCATTACAGGTGGTCATCATCCCTATCTTTAATAAAGACGCTGATACCCGCACCAAAATAGACAATATAGCCGCCGATATAATGGCTACATTAAAGCAGAACGGCATCAGAGCAAAGTATGACAATGACGACAACACCCGCCCCGGCTTTAAGTTTGCAGAGTATGAATTGAAAGGCGTGCCTGTACGCATCACCCTCGGTGCAAGGGATATAGAGAACAACATAGCCGAAGTAGCCCGCCGCGACACCAAAGAAAAGGCATCTTACGAGCTCGAAGGCATTGCAGATAAAATACCACAGTTGCTTGCCGATATACAAAGCAATATGTTCAATACCGCGCTCAAATTCCGTGCAGAGAATACAACGGAAGTGAACAGCTGGGATGAATTTGTAAAAGTGCTGGATGAGAAAGCAGGCTTCGTATCAGCCCACTGGGACGGCACACCTGAAACTGAGGAAAAGATTAAAGAGCTCACCAAAGCCACCATCCGCTGCATACCACTGAATAACAAACAGGAAGATGGCAAGTGTGTGCTTACA
>CAIVKT010000326.1 GCA_903906615.1 uncultured Bacteroidota bacterium
AGGCAGCCATGGCCACCTCTCCAATATTATATAAATTCCTGCCCGTTTAGCAATACGTTTCAAACGCCTGTATCAGGTTGGCGGCGATCATCTGCGCGGGGCGGCCTTCAATGTTGTGGCGCTCTATCATATGCACCACTTTGCCGTCTTTCAGCAAGGCTATAGCGGGTGATGATGGCGGGTAAGGCAGCAGGTAGCTGCGTGCCTGCTTCACAGCATCTACATCAAAGCCTGCAAAGCTGGTAGTGAGCCTGGTAGGCTTCTTTTCTGTATTATTGATCGCCATGATAACACCGGGGCGCGCTGTGCCTGCCGAGCAGCCGCACACACTATTGATGAACAGCAGCGTAGTGCCGCTCTGTGGTATCGTATTGTCTACATCGGTAGGGGTAAGCAATTCCTGGAAGCCATGGTTCGTAAGCTCTGCCTTCATCGGCGCAACTATCTGTTCTGGATACATCTATTTTTTGTATTTATTTATGTAAAGTTACGGCAACTTACCGAATAGGGCTTATAAGGAGATAGTTAAAATCAATAGAATGAAGAAATTAAGCCGATAGGCCTGAGATAACTAAAGCAGTTGTTCACCTTTTGGAATCGCATTATACTTCTCACCGGATAAAAATCCTGTAATCTTTATAGCCATGTAGTAATGCGAAATGATAGACAGGACACTTTGTTTCAAGCAAACTCATAACTAATTATAAGTTAATGTACTACGATAACAGTAAAAAATTATATACCAATTAATTCCTTCCTAAGCAAAACAAAACTTAATTTACAACGAAATCACTTAAACCCGCGATTAATAATGTCAGCATCTCCTATCCTGCGTGTTATACTCTTTTTTATACTCTGCAGCAATTCATCTTACGCACAGGTATTTCCACAAGAGAATTCAGTTCTTAATTACCGGATAATAGGTTTTTCTTTCCCTGCTGTGCCTAAAGCAACTGACTACAAAATTGAGGTGATGCCCGGAAATGTAACAACTACCGCGGCATTCAAAGTTGAACTATCTTCTACACCTTCCGACAAAAACCGCATTATCTGCGAAGTCCCTTCTTTTGGCAGCCAGTACACCTGGCGTATTTCCTACAACATCAATGGCAAGCAGAAAACAAGCAGGTTAGGCCATTTTTCTACGGGTATATCGCAGTCAGTGGATACAACTCAATCAAGGCTTCAAATATCAAAAAACTTCACAGACACTGCTCAATATTATTTGCTGGTAGATGGTAACGGAACAATGTATGATCTCAACGGCAACCCGGTATGGTATTTGGCCACACAGTCTAAAATGATCAAAAGCAGCATGGACTTAAAGAAAACAAAATTTCATACCCTTACCTTCATGAGCGGCAGAGGATCTGAAGAGATAGATTATGACTGTAATGTGCTCTGGGAGGCTCCGAATAACGTTGGCAATAATAATGCAAACATGCTATCAATGGGTTATCATCATGAATTTACGCGGGCAGCACGTAATAGTTACTTCGTTTTATGCAATGAAATAAAACTACAGGGACCTGCAAAAGTACAGAAGGATAACCGATATGTATATTTCCCCAATGCTAATGAAAACCCGGTATCAGAGTGTATTTTATTCGATTTCAATACCTGCGGCAATACTCTTTGGTCCTGGAATTCGTCAGACTATTTAAAGAAATCAGACCTGGGCTATTTACCAAATACAGTTTTTCAAGGCCATGAAAATAGCTTTTATTTCGACTCTGCGGAGCAGTCAATATACCTTAGCTATGCGGGGATGAACAGGATCGTTAAAATCAATTATCCCTCCGGTAATATTGAGCAGGTGTATGGCAACACCCTAAGCCAAACTCAGGCCGGCAGCAGCTTACTGGCCACACAAAATCAGTTAGAGATAAAAAAAACACTTGATAGTTATGTTTTTAAAGGCGAGCACAACTGCACAAAATCGCCTACGGGCGACCTGATGCTGTATAACAACAACCTGGGCGATACTATCCCACCGGAGGTATTGATCCTTAACCCTGACCATGGTAACCTCACAAAAAAATGGTCTTATAAGTGTCCTGCTGATCTTGATAGCAAACAAAACCCGCCGCCCACTAATGGCGGCGGAGGTAGCGTCGAGAGTTTTTCTGATAGCTTATTGCTGGTACAGATGAATAATCCGTTAAACAAAACATTTATCGTGAACAACAAAAAAGAATTGCTTTGGAGTGGAATACTTGAAAATAAGCGTGGAGATAATACTTGGCAATCTGCATCTTCTTATAGAGCATGCATTGTGACAAGGGCAGAGCTTGAAGAACTTATCTGGAATAGCCAGCGCAGCAACAAAATGGCCGGCACTCAATAATTGCAAAGTCAGCCTAACTTGTACCCACAGGTGTTCCCAGCACAGCCTTGCCGGATATGACCTCGAACAGCTTCATATTCACTTCGCGCTTTATGGAAGTAAGGTTCTGTTCATTGGGCAAAGGGTGTGGCAGGCTATAAGATACCACCAACTGAAAGGTTTCTTTATCCAGTGTTTCTATGGTTACCTCTACAGGGTCGCGCACGGGCTGTATGGCCAATATGCTCTTCTTCACTTCGGCTATCAGCTCTTGAAGGGCATCGTGCGTGATCCCGTACTTGATGTTTACGGCCACCTTCATTACCCTGTTATCCCGTTGCGATAGGTTGATGACATTCTGGCTCACCAGGTTCTGGTTGGGTACTATATATGCCGAGCCATCCAGGTTGCGCAGGCGTGTGCTGCGGAAGCCGATGCGCTCCACAACGCCCTCCACATCACCCAACTTTATAGTATCTCCTGTTTGAAAAGGTTTATCAGAGAGTATAGTAAAGGCAGCAAAGAAATTCTCCACTGTTTCTTTACCCGCGAGGGCTATGGCTATGCCACCCACGCCCAGGCCGGTGATGAGCGCGGGCACATTGACATGGAACACACTGCCCAATATCCAGAAAGCGCTGATGGCCCACAGCAGCAGCTTCGCCATTTCCTTGATCAGCGGCAGCAACTGTATACGCGACTGGTTCTTTTCCAACTGCGCCTTGCCCATGCGCAGGTAGTAGATGAAGTCAATAAAGCTGGCGATCACCTGCGTAAGAAAAATGATGAACAGGAACAGGAATATGTGATCCAGCACATCGCCCAGCTTTATATTCAGCTGCTCCTTGCTGCCAATAAAATGTTTCATGGAAAAATTATCCAGGAAATTATCTAGCTGGTGGACGGCCACATAATACAGTATCACCTGGAGCAGGCGCTCTATGGGCTTAAAGAGCATATCTCTTATCTTGCTCTTATGCCGCATGTAGCTGAACTTTGCAGTCAGCCGGGTGCTGATGCGCGTTACGATACCCGCTACAGGCCGCTTCAGCAGTATGGTAACAAGTATAATGCCCGCGCACCAGAAATAAGCGCTCACTTTCTCGCCCATGAACAGATGGTCGAAAAATGCAGCATCTATATTTAACAGCAAGTGACGCATATCAAAGTAAGTTATTACTACACAGCTACATTAAATTCCCTCAGGGCATCGTTAAGGCTAGTCTTCAGATCGGTAGACGGTTTGCGCTCGCCAATGATCAGCGCGCAGCTCACCTGGTAATCTCCCGCCGGAAAGCTCTTGGTATAGCTGCCCGGTATCACCACACTGCGGGCCGGTACACGGCCCTTGTATACTATTGGCTCAGCCTTGCTCACGTCTATGATCTTGGTGGATTGCGTAAGCACCACATTAGCGCCCAGTACAGCCTCTTTCTCCACGATCACCCCTTCTACCACTATACACCTTGATCCTATAAAACAACCATCTTCAATGATAACAGGAGAAGCCTGTAGTGGCTCTAATACGCCACCAATACCCACACCGCCGCTCAGGTGCACACCCTTGCCTATCTGCGCGCAGGAACCCACAGTGGCCCATGTATCCACCATAGTACCCTCGCCTACATACGCGCCAATATTCACGTAAGAGGGCATCAATACCACGTTACGATCCAGGAAAGCGCCATAACGTGCCACAGCATGTGGCACAGCACGCACACCCAGCGAGGCATAGTCTTTCTTCAGCAGCATCTTGTCATAAAACTCGAAAGGCGCTACTTCCCACGTCTGCATCTGCTGTATGCCAAAATACAGCAGGATGGCTTTCTTCACCCATTCCTGTACTTCCCAGCCTGCATCGGTAGGCCGGGCCACACGCAGCCTGCCCTTGTCTACTTCCTCTATCACCGCCCTGATGGCAGTTGTATATTTTTCGTCTTTCAGTAATTCTCTGTTACCATAGGCTTCCTCGATCGCCTGCTGCCAGTTTTGCTCCATACTTTTTAAATAAATATTATTCCGTTTTATTAAATTATTTCCCAAAAATACATTTTATCTGAATTGCTCAATGACCTAATTGCTCAATAGCTCAATTTACAATGCCTCCACTAAACGGCAGATGTCATCGTGAGCCTGCCGAACGACAACTTATCAACTTTTTGTCATCGTGAGCTTG
>CAIVKT010000327.1 GCA_903906615.1 uncultured Bacteroidota bacterium
GCCCTGAAAGGGCAAAATCCTTTAGCCGGGGGCAACGCCCTCGGGTACTCGCGCCCGGGGCAACGCTCTGGGTAATCAATATATACAATAATCAATCACCGCCCTGAAAGGGCAAAATCCCTTAGCCAGGGGCAACGCCCTCGGATATACGCCAGGGGTATGAGCAATCCGACACGCTCCCCTGAAAGGCCGAAACACCACACCACATAATTCTTAACTATGACAACCCACCCGCCCCACAAACACCCATTTGTTAAGAATAATCAAAAGAAAGCTTTGTTAATTCACATTGTTGTTATAAATTCACCCTCCAATTACACCTTCCCCGGTGCCTCAAGGGCCGGAAAAGGCATCGAATCTATTGTGATCACTAAGCGCATTTTTAAATAGAAAGATATGAAAAGAGTTTGTTCGCTGGTTGTAGTACTGCTCATGTTTGGCATTCAGGCATTCGCTCAAAACACACACACCGTCACCGGTAAAATATTGGATGAAACAGGCCTCGGTTTCCCGGGCGCTTCTATCACCCTTAAGGGTACCCATATCGGTACGGTCACTGATCTCAATGGCGACTTCCTGCTCGATGTGCCCGATGGCACCGGCAACATACTGCTCGTTCAGGCGCTGGGCTACAACACCAAAGAAGTAAAGGAAACAGAACAGACCATGACCATCAGGCTGCAGACAAAAGCACGCGAGCTGGAAGGCGCTGTGGTAACGGCACAAGCAATAAAAAGAGAAAAGCGTGAGCTCGGTTATGGCTCTACTACTTTAAGTAGCGACGACCTTACTTCAGGCAGCGGCACAAGTGCTTTATCAGACCTGGAAGGTAAAGTAGCAGGCGCTAATATCACCAGTTCTACAGGCGGTCCCGGAGGCTCTACACGTGTTATTCTGCGTGGCGAAAAATCAATGCTTAAAGACAACAATGCACTCATCGTTGTCGATGGGGTGATCACTAATAATTATGACCGTACAAAATCAGATCAGTTGGAGCAGGTTGATTTTGGTAACAGCGGTAATGACCTCGATCCTGAAGAAATAGAATCTGTTACTGTTTTGAATGGAGCATCAGGTTCTGTGTTGTATGGTGCAGCAGGCGCTAATGGCGTTATCCTTTACACAACCAAGGCCGGTAAGCACAGGGAAACAAATTCAAAGAAACCAACTAAAATAGACATCACTTTCAAAACCACTTATACACAATCAGACATACTGAAATATGCCGATCTGCAAAACAGCTACGGCCAGGGCAATATTTATGATGGTGTTGCTAATGACCGCCGCGAGAACTTTAGCTGGGGCGAACCATTCGATGGCCAGCTTCGTCCATGGGGCCAGGTAATAGATGGCAAATCATTGGTAAAACCTTATTCTGCGCAACCCGATAATATCAAGAGCTTCTTCAATCATGGTCAGGACCTTAACAATTTTGTGTCCCTTTCCGGCGGCAACGAAACTTCTACTTACTTCCTCTCTATCAATTCTATGAATAGCAGCGGCGTTATTCCAAGCACATTCTATAATAAATACAGCATCCGTTTTAACGGCACCACACAATTGAGCAATAATTTCTATTCCGCTATTAATGTCAATTACATCAACTCCTATTCCAGGGCTGAGGCAGGTGGCCAGAATTCTGGTTCTGTATTGGATAACCTCTACGAAACAGCGCGCGACATTCCGATCTGGGAATTAAAGAACTACAACAATCCTTTCTATTCCATGTCATTCAACGACCAGAATGGTATCGAGCGCTATGGCTACTATGGCGCTTACTACAAAAACCCATATTGGGTAGCTAATAACTATGATAACCGTAACCGCACAGATCGTATGATCGGCGATGTGAAGCTGGGCTATAAAAAAGGTGAGTTCGATGTGTTTGACCGCGTGGGAGTGGATGTAACATCAGACCGTTCCACCTATAAAACACCGGCTATCAGTTCTCAGCCTGTTGATCCTTTTTATACCGGAGATAATTTCACTAATACAGGTGGCTTATCACAGGTCAATTATGCAGGCCTAAGGCTCTACAATGATCTTGTCGCTAACTGGAAGCATGAGCTCAGCAACAACTTTGGTATCAACGTTCTGGCAGGTCATAACATGACGGTGCAGAATGATGCCTCGCTCATCGCTACTATCGATCCGGGCACCAATGGCCTCGTAATACCCAACTACTACTATTTCACCAATAATACAGGACCTATAGCTGCTGCTAATCCTATAACACAGGCCCGCAGGTTTGGTGTGTATAGCGACATCACACTGAATTACCAGAGGGAGATCTACCTTGATCTTACCGGGCGCAACGACTGGTCATCTACTTTACAGCAGGATCATAACTCTTACTTTTATCCCGGTGCCAGCGGCTCATGGGTATTCACAGAAAGGCTGAAGGGGAATTTTAAAGATAAGGTACTCAACTTTGGTAAGATACGTGCTGGCGCTTCTGGCGTAGGTAATGATGCCCTTCCTTATGCCAACAATACTCCCGGCTATTACCAGGGGGCTATTTCCAGCGCTTTTGGCTCTATTGTTCCACCATTTAACAACCAGCCTGCTTACCAGATATCCCACACTCTTGGCTATCCCGGTCTCAAGCCTGAGCAGACACATGATTATGAAGTAGGTACTGATCTTTCTTTCCTCAGGGATCGCATCAGTGTCTCTTTCACTTACTACAGCTCTATTACTAAAAACCTCATTAACAGTGTGCCGGTTGCACCATCGTCTGGTTTCCTGTATCAATATGAGAACATTGGCGATATCAGCAATAAGGGCGAGGAGTTAACGATCAGGGGTACGCCTATATCTACTAAGTGGGGTCTTAAGTGGGACCTCTTCGGAACTTATACACACAATATAAGCAATGTGGTCAGCCTTACCAATGGTCTTAGCGAGGTCAGCCTTGGCGGGTACACAGGTATGGATATAGTGGCTGCGGTAGGCCATCCTTTTGGTACTTTTTACGCAAACGATATACAATATTGGAACGGGCATCCGGTTGTCAGCGCTACAACCGGCTTACCTATAGCTACCACCAATCCTGTTTACCTGGGCAGCTATCAGCCTAAATTCCAGGCTTCATGGGGTACAGACCTTACTTACAAAGGGATCAAGCTGCACTTATTATTCACCACCAAGCAGGGTGGCGAATTCTATAGCCGCAACAAAATGGATATGGACTTCAACGGTACATCTACCGAAACTACCGTTAACAGCCGCAACCCTTATGTATGGGCAAACTCTGTTTACCAGGTGGGTGCTACAACAAACTACCTGAAGAACACTACGCCATTCTCTCCTTACCAGTACTACACGAATACAGAAACTAACCTGCCTGCACAAGGCCTTGTGAATGCCAGTTATGTGAAGTTGCAGGAAGCCACGCTGTCTTACCGCATACCACAGAAATATTATAAGAACACTGTATTCGGCTCGCTCGAAGCGGGTATCTTCGGCAACAACCTGCTGCTGTGGACTGCTAAGAGCAATAAATATGATGATCCTTCAGAAACATCTGCCGGGGCTACAGGAAACGGACAAGGATTTAACTTCACTGCCGCTCCTTCTTTAAGGAACTATGGCGGGTTCTTAAAAGTTACTTTCTAAACCTTAATTTTAAAAGCATTCGTTATGTCTATAAATAAAAAAGTCATTATTACAGTTGCTATCGGGCTTGCATTAGGCGCGGCATCCTGCCGTAAATTCCTCAATGTGAACCAAAACCCAAATGTTTCAGCTACAGCTACTGTGCAGACATTGCTGCCTGCGGCAGAACTCTATGTAGCCTCTACCGTAGGTGTGGACCTGGAGATCAATGGCTCCTTCTGGGCCCAATACTGGACGCAGGACCCCGGCGCCAGCCAGTACCGCGTACTGGACCAATATGCGCCAAATCCGGATTATTTCTCCACACCTTGGACCAATCTCTATGCTGCTGCCGAAAACTTCAAGCAGCTCTATGCACTGGCCGATACACTGCACAAAAAGCAGTACATGGCGATAGCCCTGGTAATGAAAGCCTATACCTTCCAGCTCATTACCGATGCCTGGGGAGATGCACCCTACACACAGGCGCTCAATGGCCAGTTTGCTGACAGCAATATCACCAGCCCTAAATACGATGCCCAAAAAACAATTTATAATGGCATACTCGTAAATATCGACTCAGCTCTCCATCTCATGAACACCGCCGATGCTGCAGCGCCCGGATCCGATGACCTCGTTTATGGTGGTAATATGGCCAAGTGGGAAAAATTCGCCTACACACTCAAACTGCGTATCTATATGCGTATGAGCGCTATCGATCCGGTTACTGCGCAGGCAGGCATTACCAAGTTGTATAACACATCAGGTGTTACCTTCATAGGAAACGGAGATGATGCATTCGTTGGCTTTGGCTATTCTACTACTAATAAGAGCCCTCTTTATGCCGAAGAAAGCTCTACAGCGCTTAGCGGCATCCAGAACCTGGTGGGCAGCAGCACTTGCATAGACAGCATGAACAGTAACGGCGACCCGAGGATGTACGTGTTTTACGAAGCTACCTCTGCAAGTGGAGGTGGTACAGTTGCAGGTTTAACACAGGGCGATTATGGTTCTACAACATTATCTACCGGCTTCTCTATACCAAGTACATATGTGGCCGGTGATGCTAATAATACAGCATCTACCAATGCTCCTGTAAACCTGATCACAAGCGCTGAGAGTTATTTCCTCCAGGCCGAAGTAGTGGCGAAAGGATGGCAAGGTGCCAGCTCCGGTAAATCAGATGACTCACTTTTTTATTACGGCATCATGGCCAGCTTCAATTATTATAGTACCGCGTTAACTGCTGCATATGATAATACATTAGCGGGGGTTTACGGCGTGGCATTCCCGCTCGGCGGCATAAGTGCTTACAACGATTATATTACCGGCCAGTTCAACGGCGCACCGGGTTATTGGACTGTTTATCCGACCACTGGTACTTTTGCGCAAAAACAAAGGTTCATCATCACCCAGAAATGGTTTGCTATGTGCGGCAACCAGGGCTTTGAGGCGTGGTGCGAACAGCGCCGTACCGGCTACCCCGATTTCCTTGTGGTGTCTAAACACGGTACTGCGGGCACCATACCTAAGAGGTTCCTGTACCCAACATCAGAGAGCACCAGGAACGCTAACTTCCCTGGCGAGGTTTTATTAACCGTTAAAACTTGGTGGGATCTATTTTAATCAATTAAAGGCATGAAAATGAAGAAAATAATAATATTATCGTTCGCTGCTGTTATTGCTGTTGCCGGGTGCAAAAAGCAACATACCACCATATCCAATGTGGTTACTGCTTCTTACCCCAAGGTGACCATTACCAGCTCTCCTTACGTGAGCATACCTGTAGGCGGTACCTTTGTTCCGCCCACTGCTACTGCCTATGATTCCTTTTACAGGCAGAGCCTCTCTGTGGTAAAAGACCTCGGTGCGCTGGATAACACCACCCCCGGCCTGTACGTGATTGCCTATACAGCAAAAAGCCAGTATGGTTTTACCGGCTCGGCATATGTATATGTGGCCGTTACCAATGTATCTGACACCATGGACCTCACCGGCCTGTATTACCGCGGTAGCAATCCCGCATACATCACCAAACTGGCAAGGGGCCTTTATGAGACCAGCAATGTAGGCGGCGATGACAGCATTACACAGGCCAGCAGCGTGTTGCCCGCATTTTTTGCAGTAACCAGCGATACCACACTCGATTTCGGTACGCAGCAGCTAACACCGGGTACGCTCACCGCCTCGCAAGGGACAGTTTCCTATTCCCCGCCACACAGCGATACTACGATCAGCTATGCCATCAGTCTTTCCGGTTTTGGCACACAGGTACGTACCTTTGTAAGATAATAACACATGCTTATGTTTTTTTGCTCCCCGCCCATCGCGGGGAGTTTTTTTGCTGCATACTGCCTGACGACTCACTTTGCACCTATTCGATCGCGTCCCCGGTGAGTAGAAGCGTAGGGGAAGCCCCTTTAGGGGTTTGGGGTTTCAAATAATTCACTTTTTAACAAATTATCCATCATCCAGCCATTATATTTGCACACTAATTTCCACCTATGCGTAAATTTTTAGCCATACTGGCTTTTTTGATGATACCATCATGCCTGTTAATGGCGCAGGATGCCACATCTGATAAAACAGAAAAAATGAACAGCAGCGTTGTGCCGCCTGTTATTGTAAAGCCCGCCCGCGACTTTGTGATGCTACAGCTCAATTATGTGAACTGGATCACCAAGCCCGATAGCGTGAAGACAAAGACCTTTGGCTATGGCTTCAATGGCTACCTCTGCTACGACTTCCCGATAAAGAAAACCAAGCTGAGCTTTGCTGCCGGCCTGGGCGTGAACGTAAATGTGGTGTACCTGGACCAACAAGTAATGACCCTTAACGATACCGGCGCACTGGGATCGCAGGTGCGTTTTATACCCGATACCAACCACTACAAAAGGTATAAGTTTGTGACCACCTACCTTACCGCTCCCTTTGAGCTGCGCTACTTTGCCGACCAGTACAACCGCAACAAGGGTTTTAAGGCCGCTATAGGCATGGAAATAGGCACATTGCTGGGCGCGGATACAAAGGCCCTGACATCGGTAGACGGCACCAACGAAAAGCTGAAGACCGACACCAAGCGTTATGTGACCACCTGGAACTTTGCCGCTACCGCGCGCGTGGGCTGGGGCAACTTCTCCCTGTTTGGCTCTTACAACCTCACCAATGTATTCAGGCAGAACCAGGGGCCTGTCATCACCCCTATATCATTGGGCATATGCCTCACCGGCCTCTAAAAAAATAAGACAATTCATATACTGAAACGCAAGGCTTAGGCTTTGCGTTTTTTTGTTTTCAGAATAAGGCCAATTGCATTTCAAAAAATGACATTAAATTGTGCCTCTGCGAACTTAAAACGCCATCTGTGCGAATATCTTCGCGCGCTTTGCGAGGACTTTTCTCGTGATTGAATTTGATGTTTATTATCATAATGTGGTTTGTAAAACACGGAAAAACGGCACCACAAAACACTTTCGTTATTCTCGGGCAACCACTAACATATAGATTGCTATAGATCAACCTCTTACCCCGAAAATAATTTTTATGATAGGCACTGATGGGTCTATGACAGCGCAGAAAGCGTGCTGTCATAGAAACCCGATTTTATGCTATCAAATATCCATCCGACCTTTGGGCAATAAAAGGTGAGATCCATAGTATTGCA
>CAIVKT010000328.1 GCA_903906615.1 uncultured Bacteroidota bacterium
ATGCCGAAGGCGCTGAATCACAGCCTGAAACAACACAGGAAGGTTAGTTTTTCATTCCATACTCATAAAGAAAAAGCAACGCATCTGCGTTGCTTTTTCTTTATGAGTATGGGGGCTAATGGATTGCTTTGTTGTTTTATATTAGAGCGCACCTTGGGGATGATTCATATCTTCCCTTCCGCCACACACGTAACTCCAAACATTTTATTAACGCTGGCTACCTTCATTTCTGCGGAGGTGAGGGCAAGTAAGATGCTATTAGTGGTTGCGTTGAATTTGCGCATGTTCGATTCGGCTTCTTTTTTCTTCATATTGCTCAGCTTCCTGGCTACCCATACCATAGGGAAGAGGCTGCCATAGAGGTAGTAGCTGTTCTGTATATTGCTGTAGTGTGCTTTGTTCAGTACATCGCGCAGCATGGGTATTTTGTAGCGGCGGTAGTGGCCCAGGTAGTCGTCGTGGCCGCTCCACAGCGAGTTGAACGCCGGTACGGTGATGAAAAAGAAATTATTATCGCCCACGCAGTTGGCTTTTATTTCGCGGAGCATTTTCAGGTCGTCTTCCAGGTGTTCCAGCACATCCATCAGTATCACCAGGCCGTTCTCTATCTGATCAGGTATGCGCAGGGTCTTTTCTATTTTAGCGCTTGTTGTGGCAGCTATTTCTTCGGCGGTGTAGTTGATGTCTACGAGGTACACCTTCTTCACCTGTTCTTTAAATTCTTTTTCTATAGATATGGCAAAAAATCCTGAACCGGACCCTACATCCACGATAGTGACCTGCGGAGTGGTGTTCAGCACTTTGCGGGTATAGGCGATCAGTGGCTTTATTTTGCTCTGGTAATACCAATGCACATCGGGGTTTACGCCTTGTTCTAATTCTTTTAAGTCCATTACTTGGGTGAATTTTAACAAAAATAGCTACTTTTATAACCTTAACAAGTTTTCTCCCGATTTACTTATGACCGACACTACAATGCCTGTTACACTCTCCCTTGTAATACCATGCTATAATGAGTCGGATAGGATAGGCCTGTTGTTTGCGGGTTTGAGCTCTTTTAAGGAAAAATGGAACGGGGCATTCGAGGTCATCATCATCAACGATGGCAGCACAGACAATACTGAGGCGTTGCTGCTGGGCAATGAATTTTACCAACAGAATAAGGATATAGTATCTGTGTATTCGCAGGAAAATACCGGCAAGGGTGGGGCATTGCGCAACGGGGTGCTGAAAGCCAAAGGCGACTTTATCCTGACCCTTGATGCCGATATGGCTGCTCCACCGGAAGAGCTGCTGAAATGGTATGCCGCATGGAATGGCCGCCCGGCAGCTAATACGATATATATAGGCTCGCGGGAGCATAGGGATTCAATAATAACCAAGCAGGGCGACAGGAAAGTGGCAGGCAACATTTTTAATACCATTGTGCGGATACTCACACCATTGAAAATGAGGGATACACAATGCGGTTTTAAACTGTACCCCATAGTTGTTGCTAAAGGCCTCTTCAATAACCTGCAAACCTATGGCTGGGCACATGATGTGGAATTGCTGTACAAGGCGCACCTGGATAACGTGAATATAGTGGAGATGCCCCTTGCCTGGAACGCGGTAGAGGGCAGCAAGATCAGCCTGTTCAGTGATGGGTTTAAAATGCTTACAGAAATAATGATCATTGTATTGCGCACGCGCGCGCAGCATACCAAAAAATAAAAAGACACAAGATGTTCAATAAGATCAATTTCAAAACGCTTACGCTCATCAGCCTTGCTATAATGATGGTGGCTATGCTATGGGCCAGTAAAGACTTTGGTATTACCGGCGACGAGGTTACGCAGAATACCTACGGCGAGAAGGTATATAGCTACTATGCCACAGGTGGCAAGGACAAATCCTGCCTGGAAGCGTTCGGGCGCATATCCAATGCTTTTTATTATGGAGGCTTTTATGACCTGCTGTGTGTTACGGTCAATAAGTTCTCACCCTTTGACACCTTTAATACCCGCCACTTTATCAATGCCATCTTTGGTTTCTTCATCATTGTATTTGGCGTGCGGTATGCGCGCTTTTTAAGAGGGTGGGATGCCGCCTTACTGGTGGCGTGGTTCATGTTCCTGTCGCCGCGCTTCTTTGGCGAGAGTATGAACAACCCCAAGGATGTGCCTTATGCGCTCGGTATGCTCATGGGTGCGTACTACATCAGCAGGCTGGTGGCGGCGTTCCCGAAGATCACCTGGAAGGATGTGGCAGGTGTGGCTGTGGCTATTGGCCTGGCCATCAGCATTCGTGTGGGTGGTATATTGCTTATACCCTTCCTGGCAATGGCTGTATTCTTTCAGTATGTTTTCACCTGGCGCAAGGAGTATAAGATAGGGTCGCCGGAAATAAAGAAGCTGGTATTGTACTGTGTTATTGCCAGTGTGGTTGGTTATGCCATCGGCCTCGTCTTCTGGCCCTATGCCCTGCAAGATCCGCTGAACAATCCCTTTACTGCACTACATGAAATGACACAGTTCTCCACCAGCATCGGTATGCTGTTCAACGACAATAAGATACTGAGCGACAATGTGCCGTGGTACTATATACCTAAGTGGCTGTCTATCACCACGCCTGTCATTATACTGACAGGTATTGTATTATCTCCCTACCTGTTTGTGAGCAAGGAGTACAAGCCCGCGCAAATATCTTTCCTGTTCTTTGTGGCGCTGTTCCCGCTGTTTTATGTGATCTATAAAAAGTCGCCGCTGTACGATGGCTGGAGGCATTTGTTCTTTATCTACCCGCCGCTGGTTATTATGAGCGGGCTGGCGTTCATTACCGTCATGGGCAAGGTGAAGAACCAATATGGCAAGTATGCTTTTGCTGCAGTTATCTTCATTGGGCTTGCGCTGCCGGCCAAGTGGTGCCTCGCGAACTACCCCAACGAGATAGTATACTTCAATGAACTGGAAGGCGGTGTAAATGGTGCATACGGCTATTACGAAACAGACTACTACATGAACAGCCTGAAACAAGGCACGTACAAGCTGGCCGAAATGAAGGGTTTGTTTACCACCAAAGACAGCCTGCAGATAGCCACGAATGCCGCCGAGCCGGTGGTGGAATATTTTAAAAGGATAAACCCGCGCATATCTGTTATTTATGTGCGCTACCCGCAGCGGTATGAACGGAAGTGGGACTACGCCCTTTTCTACACCCGCTTTATGGATAAAGAGCTGTTGCAGAATGGCTTCTTTCCGCCTGCCAATTGCATATATACGGTGAAGGCCGATAATGCGCCGCTGTGCGCCGTACTAAAGGCCGACCCTGAAATGCTGGCTTATAAAGCCAGCCAGTTCCTGAAAGCGAATAACTTTGACAGCGCCATTGTCTATTATGAGCAGCACCTGAAGCAAGACCCTAATGATGAGTCATCTTACGATAATTATGCCATAGCCCTCGCCAGCAAGGGCCGCATACCCGATGCTATTGCTGCGGTGCAAAAGAAACTAAAAATGGACTCAGAAGACCTTGGCAGTTACCAGGTACTCATCAACATCTATAGGGCTATTGGAGATAAGCAACATGAGCAGGAGGCAGCCAGCACGGCTCAGGCAATACAGGAGAAACAACAGGGTCCGGTGGAGTAAGGCTTTTAAAAATTAAAAATTAAAAGGGAAAGGTTAAAAGGTTAAAAAGGTTAAAACGAAAAAGGGTACTGAAGCAAAATCAGTACCCTTTTTCTATATGCTAAGTTCAATTAGTTATAACCTCTTCTTCCACCACGTCCGCCGCCGCCATTCCTTCTTTGTTCCAGTCGCTTCATCAGCAGCTGTTTGAATTCGCGTTCGGCTTTGTACATGTCTGCCAGTTGCGTAGGGGATATTATCTTCAGGAACTGGTCATTGTATTTGCGCTTTATGCCTATCACGTCCTGCTGGTAGTCCAGGTTGTCGTCTACGGCCTGGCGGGCTGTTGCATCATTGCCGTCTTCCGGCGCGTTCAACCTGTACCTCTGCCTGGTAGTACGTATTTCCTGCTCATACTCATTATACAAGGGTACGAACCTCAGGGACTGATCTTGAGTAAGGTGCAGCCTGTCGGTGATGTACACCATCTTGGCTGCGTGTATCTGCTCCATATACTGCCCGTGCTGCGCCCATGCACCGGTAGCAGCTATTAATAGTAGTAAAACGCACTGAACTAACTTTTTCATAAAAATTTCACTTTCCTGCTTCTTCAATTATTACTCGGTAATATCCCAGCCTGTTTCGTTGAGGTATTGCACGATCTCTTTATTATCCACCTGCATATTATTAATGTCGGTATTGCTTATGATCCTGTCCACATCCAGCCGGTAAGACTGTTGCAGGTAATCATGTATATCGTTGTTGGATACCGATGCCAGTATGTTGTCGGGCGCGTTTTGCTGCTGGTTAGAGAATTCATAAGCGCCTATGCCAATGCTCAGGATCACCATGGCAGCGGCAGCCCATCTTATATTCCTGAAAGATAATTTTTGTTGCTTTGGTAGCTCTGTTGCTTTGGCTGCGTGCAGCATTTTTGCAGGCAGTGCATCAAAATATCCTGTGGGCACGATAAGTGGTATGCCTTTAGGCAGCGCTGCCGCTATGTTTTCTCCCATGGCCATCATGGCCATATCGGTGGCGGCTGTTTCAAAGTAGCCCTGCGGCACCTCAAAAGGCATTGTTCTGCCCCATACCGGCGCATCATCTGCGGCAGTTAGGTCATTGACCAGGCTGGTCGTATGATCGGCCAATTGCTCAAAGTAGCCATGGGGCAGGGTATAAGGCATGGCGCGCGACGTACCGGCCAGTTGGCTGCCCATGCTGTTCAGTTCTTCCGTTATGTCGTTTACCTGTTTCATACTATTATTAAGACATTTAATGTGCTATAAGGTTTAATTACCCGTAAGGAAAGCCTCCACCTTCTTTACTGCATGGTGGTAAGATGCTTTGAGCGCCCCTGCCGATGTGCCCAACACACTCGACATTTCATCATAAGGCATTTCGTCATAATACCGGAGGTTGAAGACGATCCTTTGTTTCTCCGGCAGTGTTTGTATGGCCTGTTGCAGCTTCCACTCTATTTTATTAGGGTCAAAATCTTTTTGCGCCGTCAGTTTTTCGGAGAAAATGTCCTCATTATCGCTGATGGATACCGATGAACGGCGTTTTTTCTGGTCTATCCAGGTCAGTGCTTCATTGGTGCTGATGCGGTATAGCCAGGTATACAGGTTTGATTCCTCCCTGAACTCGCCGAGGTTTTTCCACACCTTTATAAATACATTTTGCAATATATCGTTGGTGTCCTCGTGTTCCATCACCATGCGGCGGATATGCCAATACAGCCGCTCCTGGTACTTACGCACCAGTTGGGTAAAAGCAGCTTCTTTCAGCTTTTCATTCCTGAAAGAGGCAATAAGTATATGATCGCTCGACGGATCATTTGCTTCTGGCATTTTATCTTTTCCTTTTATAGTGGACAATATTAAGAAAGTATAGTTTAATTCTTAGAGGATAACTGTTTATGTTTTGCAAATATTTTTATAGAACCGCACTTCTTTTTAAATTTGGCTTCATCTATTCGTGATTGAG
>CAIVKT010000329.1 GCA_903906615.1 uncultured Bacteroidota bacterium
CGCAGGCGCAGCAAGCCTTCCAGCACATACATACCCGCTTTGGCCATACCCACCTCGGCTATTTTCTCCAGCAGCTTATTGCGGTAGTAGTCTTTGTACTCATTATACACAGCCCTTTGTTCTTTATTCATTTCGCACCAAAGGATTGTCTCTGTTTTATCCGGCAGGTCGGGAGCTACCTGTTCTTTTGTACGGCGCAACATGAAGGGGTAGATAAGCCTGCGCAACTGTGCGGTTTTCTCCGCATCGTTATTTTTATCAATAGGGTTGGCAAATTCTGTTTTGAAAAATTCCCTGTTGCCCAACAGGCCGGGATTAATAAAATGGAACTGGGCAAAGAGGTCGTAAGTGTTGTTCTGAATAGGTGTGCCGCTCAGTATCATGCGGTTCTTACTTTTCAGTAATTGCAGCGCTTTGTTGGTTTGCGCCTCGGGGTTCTTAATAGCCTGGCTCTCATCCAGTATTATGTAGTGCCAGTCGAATTTCATCAGTTCATCAAGGTCGTTGCGTATAATGCCGTAGCTGGTAATGATCACGTCATAATCATTAAAATGCGCTTCGCTGAATTCCCTTTCCAGGCCGTAGTAGATGTGGTATTTTAATGAAGGGGCAAATTTTTTCAGCTCGTCTTCCCAGTTGTAGATCAATGAGGTGGGGCATATCACCAGGTGTGTGCTGCCTTTATATTTTACCTTCAGGTATTGCAGGAAAGTGATGGTTTGCAGGGTTTTGCCCAACCCCATGTCATCGGCCAGGCAGCCGCCCCAGCCCATCTCATCAAGCGTATGAAACCACTGGAAACCGCTCAACTGGTAGGGCCTCAACGTTGCTTTTATTTCTTTGCCTGGTTTTACTTTTTTGAACGTGCCTATATTTTGTAGTTTTTGTTTCTTTTCATTTATTTCCCTCAGTATCTCTTCATCATCTATCTGGGCGTGCAATTCATCAATAAGTGTGTAATGCAGTTTGCTCACCCTCAGCGAGCCGTCTTTGCGGTCTTCGCCCATCTTCAGCAACAGGCCATATTGCGCCAGCCATTCTTCTGGTAACACGCCAAAAGTACCATCGCCCAGCACCACCATGTTTTGCTTATTGAGTAACGCTTTCCTGATCTCGTGCAAAGCCACTACCTGCTCGCCAAAAGAAACTTCGATCTGCAGGTCGAACCAATCTATGCCACTACCCGCTTTCATTTCCCACTTTGGCTTGTTGGTATTGTAGCGGTGCTTTTTAAGCTCCTGCATGCCCATTACGGTAATGTTATTTTCCGTAAGCCTGGCGACAGTTTCTATGAACCAGTTCTGCTTCATCGTTTCTTCAAAAGGTAGGAAGAAGAAATCGTTGAGCGCAGGCTTTTCAAATCTTGGGTGCAGTGCGCGGAGGCTATCGAAAAATTCCTGCTCTTTCACTGCGTTCCTTACGATCACGTGACACCCTACCCCCGGTATGTTCAGGAATAGGTTTTCCGGGTTTGTACTGTAATTCATTGTGAAACCCTGGTAAACATATTGGGGTTGTAATACAAGAAATTTGCCGTCCATCTCTTTCAATAACAGCTGCGGCACAGGTTCTGTCTCTATCACTTCGGGCTTGAAGGATGCCGGCGTTTCCACATTGTACTTCCGCTGTAGTAGTGGTATGACCGTCTTAATAGCTTCGAGCTTACCTGATATGGGCATCTTGATGTACCCGTTCTCAAATTGCCACAGCATATCCAGGTCTGTGATATCCTGTGGCAGGTGCAGCTCATTATTTATTTCAAAAAGGAAGCCGCCATATTGCTTTACATTATCAGCCGGTATTATTTCTCTATTGATCTCTTTTTGCAGGGATATAGTAATGTGTCTTTCATCCTCAGTAACCAGGAAACTGAACGTTACTGCCTGCGGCGATAGCTTTGCGCGAGCTATATTGTTATTACTGAAGCTGCCTTCTTTGAGTATATACACATGCTCCCGGCCACACAGATAAGGCCATAACTTCCGCACTACGCTGATGTAATATCTTTTAACTGACCTTATCGCATGGTCATCCAGTTGGCTCCATGGCGATGCGTAATTCCATATACCACTATTGCCCTCTTCCGACAAGTGTTTCTTCACGCCTTTATCAGTAATTTCCAGCAATGTCTTATAAACTTCATCGGTCAGCTCTCCAAGCATCGAGAGGGTATCTACCTGGTGGAGGCTTAGCTTTTTGACAACCGGCTTTTTATTGCTTTCATTCACCTTTACAGTTTCCAGTTCAAAGCCCGTCTTAAAATGCTGTGATGCCATATTGAGCAGAAAGCCTATCTCAAAGTCAATGACCGTATCTGCTGCCGCGCGCGGGCGGCTTATTTTGCCCCCTGCAGGCGTGTCCAATATGAAACGAAGGGTTTTTACATTATCTGCAACATCTGTTTTCCATAGCCACGATGGCTTCTTCATGGTTACATTGCCCCATGGGTCCAATTTAAATTCTATTTTCGCGGCCTCTTTATCATTAACGGTCAAGCCATAAGGCTCCAGCAATTTATTTTTCTCTGTGTCATAGTTTTTATATCTGCGAAAATAGTCCCTGCCATATTGATGCTCTAACGACATAAATGCAGCCTTTACATGGGTGCATATCTTTGTATTTTCGTCGCAATCGCATTTATAGAAAAATTGTTCCCTTCTATCATATTTTATCCGCGGGTTCCAGGAAACAGATTTGTTCACCTTATAGGTGAATTGCAGCACTAACGGCTCATTTGCTTTATCAACTACATCTGCTATGCTCAAGTTTTTCATCGTAGACTTTAGCGGGTATCCATAAGCATACATGTTGTAAAAAATAGCGCTCGGGTCTGCAACGATCATCCTCCATTCGTCATTTCTTACGGGTATGTTTGTTTGCGCGGGTATAGGTTTCAGTTCTATTATTTTTGCAGTTTTCTGTTCTGTTATGCGTTCTATGGCCTCATCGTCCGTGTCGCCATTCCATTCATATCCCCCATCTACTATTTCCTCAATCTCATCAAAAGACAGGCCATGTACTTCCATGAGTATATAGATGAGTGCTGCCGCTGCATGTTTGCATGAACCAAACCTTTCCATTGCGGCACAGTCGCAATAATCGTCTGCCTCATTATGTGATACTGTTATAAATACATTGTAGGAGAGGCTCTTGCTGCTTTCGCTCTTAACGGTAAGTACGTACTTACTATTTTTTGCTGACACAAGCCTGATGCCCTGGCTCATTTTACTATACTTCGCCATACCCTTATCCATAGCATCTACAGAATAGGATTCCATAAATTCTATCAATAATTTCTGCTCATTAGCCATGCTGCAAATTTATGCGGTTTTGTATTGTCGTAAATATAGTAATTGGATCAAAATTATACTTTCGACTATTTCGGCTAAATCCATTCCTATTCTCTACCCGACCACGGCCTAAATGCCATGGCAACTGGTGTAGCCTTAATCTTCTATACAACCAACATGCTGCTCTTAGCGAAACATTGCAGAACTCCGTATGCTAAATGGTCTTACTTCTGCCGGATAAAATTAATCAAGTTTATTTTCTATTCCCACACTCCCGTTTTTGTATTAATTTGCCCTCTATAAGCCATGGAAAGCCCGCACGAGATAAGAGCTGTAAATGTGACCCGTTATGTGACACCACTGCGTGAGGGTGGCTCTATGCCTGCTATTGCCGAGGCTGATGACCAGTTCCTGTATGTGCTCAAGTTCAGGGGTGCGGGGCAGGGTACCAAGGCGCTTATTGCCGATCTTATAGGTGGCGAGATAGCCCGCACGCTGGGGCTGAAGATTCCGGAGATCGTATTTGCGACGCTGGATAGCGCCTTTGGCCGTACCGAGCCTGATGAGGAGATACAGGATCTGCTCAAAGCAAGTGTGGGCCTCAATTTTGCGATGCACTATCTCTCCGGAGCTATTACTTTTGACCCTACGGTTACTAAGGTAGATCCGTTGCAGGCTTCTAAGATAGTATGGCTCGATTGCCTGCTGCTGAATGTGGACCGCACCTGCCGCAATACCAATATGCTGCTGTGGTACAAAGAGCTGTGGCTTATCGACCATGGCGCATCGCTGTACTTCCATCATTCGTGGCAGCATTGGCAGGAAAAGGCGCTGGCACCTTTTGCGCTCATTAAAGATCATGTGTTACTTGCCGCAGCTACAGAGCTTGATGCTGTAGATAAAGAATTCCGCGCACTGCTTACCGATGAAGTGATCAATGATATAGTAGCTTTAGTGCCTGATGTGTGGTTGCAAGGCGGGGATTCACCGTTTGCCACCACAGAAGAACACAGGCAGGCATATGCACAGTTCCTCATTACAAGAATAGCCCATTCCCAAACCTTTGTAAAAGCCGCACAGGATGCCAGAGCAGCACTTATTTGAGTATGCGGTCATCCGTATAGTACCCCAGGTAGAACGGGAGGAATTCCTCAACGTGGGGGTAGTGCTGTACTGTGCCAAAGAAAAATTTTTGCAGGCCAAGTTTCAATTAGACAAACAGCGTGTTGCCGCTTTTTCGTGCAAGGCAGATGTGGGCGAGATAGAAGATTACCTGCTCGCCTTTCAGCGTATATGCAATGGGAGTAAAGAAGGTGGCACAATAGGCAAGTTACCTATAGCAGAGCGTTTTCGCTGGCTCACTGCTACACGAAGTACTGTGGTGCAAACATCAAAAGTGCATCCGGGGCTGTGCGATAGTGCTGCTGCCATGCTGGAGCGGCTTTATAATCAGTTGGTGCTGCAATGATCATCTTGAACAGTAAAAAATAATGAGCAATGCCCACATTAGTCATTAACCGCACAAATGAATATGCAAATCGCTGGAGAGCGATAGATATTTATGTGGATGGCCAAAAGATAGGTGGCGTGAGTAATGGCGAAACCAAACAGTTTGAAATACCTGTAGGTACACACACAGTATGTGCTAAAATAGACTGGTGCAGCAGTAATGATGTCCCGATTGATCTTTCAATTAATGAAGCAGAAGTTCTTACACTATCCTCAGGTTGGGGCTTGTTCAAATATCTGCGCGTAGCTACAATAATCTCAACGGTTCTTTGTATCATTTCCGGCAAGTTTATTTTTATCGTACTCCCATTGATCGCACTGATATACATGATCTATAAACTTAGCTTCGGTAGAAATAGCTACCTTGTGCTGAAAGAGGATATGGCCACTGCTGCCGCATAATCGACTATTTTACCCCAGGTCAATCTCTGTATTGTCGCCTATGTTCAGGCTTTGGCTCAGGCCACGTACGTAGGCATCGTTGCCTATGATGGATGAGTTGAGCACAACCTGTTGCAGCTCGGCATAAGAGCCGATAATGGAGTCTTTGATTATGGATGATTCCATCTTGGTGTATTCGCCTATGGTCACGTTCGGGCCAATGATGCAATGCTTGATGTTGCAACCTTCGGCAATATTCACGGGATGTATGATGACGGTGCCATCGAAGTCATGCACCCGCTTTTCGGGATGTTCTTCTTCCATCTGCTTCAGCAATATGGCGTTGGTGCTGAGCAATGTTTCTTTCTTACCGCAATCAAACCAATTATTGACCCTGAATGCGTGGAATTTTATGCCGTCTTCCACCATATGCTGCAAGGCATTAGTGAGGTGGTATTCACCGTTCTCATCTGCCGTATTACTGAGGTGCCTGTTGAGTGATGCAAAAAGCGCATCTGATTCTTTTATGTAGTATATGCCTACCATCGCCATGTTCGACTTTGGTATGATGGGTTTCTCCACCATGCGCAGCACTATATCCTTGTCATTGAGCTCGGCCACGCCAAAGCTGCGCGGGTCATCCACTTTGCGCACGCCTATCTGCGATACATCGCTGTTCAGTATGTCTTTTACGTTGTAGTCGCACACCGTATCGCCCAGCACTATCATCACCTCATCGTGGCCTACAATATCGCGCGTCAGCCATATGGCATGGCCGGTTCCTCGCCGGTCGTTTTGGGTTACAAATGTGTAGGTGAGGTGCGGATAGGTCTTCTCTATATAGCGCTGAATTTTTTCACCGAGGTATCCGATCACAAATACAAACTCAGTAACGCCTGCGTCTATCAATTGATCTACGATAACACCGAGTATTGTTTTGCCGGCTATAGGTATAAGCGCCTTTGGCTGAGTATATGTAAGCGGGCGCAATTTAGTACCGGCGCCTGCTACAGGAATTATTGCTTTCACAAACAAAAATTGAATTGTAAAAGTAACAAAAAAAATGTGATTGAATGTGATTAATGTGGGGGAATGTGATTCAAATGTGATCGTATGTGGTTAATGTGATGAAATGGTTTAGTCAATGTTATCGAATGTGGCTCATGTGGTGTAATGTGCTTTAAAGTTTTTTGATTTAGCAGATAAGAATGTGACTAATGGGCTTTAAGCCCATTATCTTGCTTTTGCTGACAAGATAATCGCGTTAAGTAAACGCATTATTTCATCCAACTTTAATGACAGCTCTTTACGAAAAGGGTACTTTTCAGCACGTTCGCATAGATACAGCCAATACCAAACTTCGTGCGCCTCTTTATCAGCTATTTTCATTTTATGAATAAAATCGGCATTGCTTTCAGCGCTTTGTGCTTCCATGGCACATGCGCCAATAGAGGTCCCGCTTTTCAGTATCTGGTTGGCTACTACATACTTTCTCTTTTCTTCAAGCTCTTCTACAAAATCAATGATCATTAATGAGAATTCTATTGTTTTCATAACAATAGGATTGTTAGAAAAATCAGTCCTCATAAACTAAAATTTATTTTAGAAACAAAAAAATCATTGCCAAATTCAATCACATTAACCACACCATTCAATCACATTCAAATCACATTAAGCACATTCCCCACATTACTTTTCATCCACTTCATCAACAGCTTCCCACAGCTCTATCTTATTTCCTTCGGGGTCTACGATATGGGCAAATTTGCCATACTCGTGTGCCTGCATCTCGCCTATCTGTTCTATACCTTCTTTCTTCAGCTCGCCCAGCAGCCATTCCAGGTTCTCTACCCTGAAGTTGATCATAAATTCTTTGCGGGATGGCTCGAAGTATTTGGTGTCAGCAGCAAATGCGCTCCATACAGTAGTTGCCTTTACTTCCGGTTTATCCGCATGCCGCCATTCAAACATGGAGCCATATTTACTATCACTCAGGCCCAGGTGCTCGGCATACCATTTGCGGGTAGCTTCAGGGTCCTGGCTTTTAAAAAAAATACCGCCTATTCCGGTCACTCGTTTTGGTTCAGACATGTGTTTGATGTTTTTGCTAAAATACAAAAGTCCCGGTTCTTCCGGGACTTTGTAACTATTAAATGATATTGGCTTAATCTATAGTTGCAGCAAAGCTATTCAGGTTCGTGATCATAGCTGCTTTGTTGGTGATCAGGTCGCCCTTTAGTTTGATCATAGCCGAGTAAATATTCCTTTGTTGCAGCATTATATCTGTATAATGCGCCTTGGTGGCTTCGTTGGCAAATATGTTGTGCTTGGTAATGCCCAGCTCTGTGAGCAGCATCTGGTGCATTTCTGCCCATTTAGCATTTGCAGCATCTGCATTGTTGGTGTTCAGCACAGAGGTCATTTCGCCTACCTTGGCTACAAAGTCGGTTTTGGATAAAGTAGCTGTAGTCGGGCCGGATGTTTGCGCGGTTGTACTTGCATTGGCCTGAGCGCCTGCATGCGATTGTGCCTTTACTGCAGAGCAGGAAATTACGATAAGGCTGCTTATTAATAAAATACGTTTCATGTTTATTTGTTTTAGTTATTGTTTGCTTTGGTTAACTATTACTATCTAAGACAGCTGCACCCCCCTCATATAGTTGGGTCTTATACCTTAAAGATGGAGAAATAATTATTTTTCCCAATCCCAGCTTCTCCCATTTTTTATCCACCGCTGCTATAGTTGCATCATCAGCTACTATTATGTTTGGCCACGGCCTGTCAAAGTTATCTAATTTTTTTGATTTACGTGTACCATCCAGCCCAAGAATATTTTTAGCCATTCCGCCGTAAAAATGGTCCCTTTTAGGGTCCAGGTTGTTGCAAAACCGCCATAATACGTCTGCTATATCGTCTGCATTTACTGTATGCTCCACATATAGTATCATTTTTATGTTATCTATGCCTGCCTGTTTGCACAGTTCATCGTGCAAGGCAGCCACATGGCCAGGCCGGTTCTTTTCTACTGCGACAAACAGTACGGGTATGCCCCATTGCTTTGCCAAGGTATCATTGATACCGGCAATTTCGGGATAGGAAGCTTTTATAACTTGCTTAGAAAGCCTATTGTCCCACACATAAGGCTGTAGCGGCATGGTCATCTCCTCATCGTACTTGCGGGTACCGTCTATACATATCTTACCACCAAAGCCCAACTTGGAGCAGCTGTGGTCCAGCACGTCCATAGGCCCCTGGCTGAAGTAGACATCGGTAGCCGGGTTTATGTTGTTGAACACGTAACGGGCCAACGCGCCGTAGTCGTCTATTTTTATCTTGCTGGCATCCACCCCATCGGCCAGTACCAGAATTTTGTTGAACATCATTTGCCCCGCACCCCACATGGCGTTCATCACCTTCTGACCCTGGCCTGCATATTCTTTATTGATGGTGGTAATGACCAGGTTATGAAACACACCCTCCACAGGCATATTCATATCTGTGATCTCGGGCACCATGGTCATTTTTATGGGCGTGAGGAAGATACGCTCTGTGGCCTTACCCAGCCACGCATCTTCCTGCGGTGGTATACCCACAATGGTGGCAGGGTACACCGCATCTTTGCGGTGGGTAATGCCCGTAACATGAAAGCGCGGGTAAAAATCGGGCAATGAATAGTAGCCCGTATGATCGCCAAAGGGGCCTTCCCATATCAGTTCCTCATTGGGGTCTACATATCCTTCTATGATGATGTCGGCATCGGAAGGCACTTCCAGGTCGGGCTGGGTGATGCACTTTACCAGTTCCACTTTTTTCTTGCGCAGGAAGCCGGCCAGCATATACTCATCCACATTCTCGGGTAGAGGCGCTGTGGCCGAATAAGTATATACGGGATCTCCGCCCAGGGCCACTGCCACCGGCATACGCTTTCCCAGCTTCTTGTATTCGTTATAATGCCTTGCAGATACTTTGTGCTTGTGCCAGTGCATACCCGTCATCTGCCCATCAAACACCTGCATACGGTACATGCCTATATTGCGGATACCGTTGTTAGGGTCTTTGGTGTGTATTGAAGGCAATGTGACGAAGCGGCCGCCATCCTGCGGCCAGCACTTGATTATGGGCAGGCTGGCGAGGTTGGGGTTTTTCATAACCACCTCCTGGCAAGCGCC
>CAIVKT010000330.1 GCA_903906615.1 uncultured Bacteroidota bacterium
GGAATTAATAAATGATAAAGAAGAATTTGAACAATTGATTGCTAAATCGGTGAAGCTCCAAACTTTTCATAAGAAGATTGATCCCGCGTCTTATTTTAATAAATGGGCATTAGCCTTTCGGAGAAATAATCAATCTGTAGATACTCTTCAAAATAATCATCTGAAAAATGCAATAGATTCCAAAAGTAATATCAGTAATCATTCTTCATTATTGAGAGGGGATTCAGACTTACAAAAGGAAATTACAATGCCTCTAAAAATTTCTGATGATATTAAGTCATTGCCTGTTGGCTCAATTTGTACAAATAAGAGGACTAACAATACCTATGTTTGTTTAAAGAAAAAGGCAAATGGCATGGAAATATTTTCTCTTGATGAGAATATTACAATGAATATTCTTACAAAACCTCTTTTAGTGAATGTTGAATTCCTACCTAAATTAGGTGTATTGTCAGTTGTAGAATTACCGGCAAATATTTTTACTATCGAACAATTAGAACTCATTAAAATTGCTTGTAAACGATGGTGCAATGGTAGTTTCAATACATTGTCGGATGTAGAATTGCCACAGAATACCGTCTATCATTATTTATTAACCAATTCTTGAACTGTAATTCGAACCTTCATGCAATAGAAATACTTAATAGTTTTCTCACGCAGCATTTGCCGCATAATGCTTAATACTATCGAACTCAGTATGTTTCATGGCTTGTTCTTCTTCAAGATCAAAATCATCCTGCAAGCCTAACCAGAATTTCGGTGTATTGCCAAAGTATTTAGAAAGACGTAACGCTGTATCTGCTGTAATTCTCCTCGCTCCTTTTATTATCTCAGATATTCTTGTTTGCGGTATGCCTGTGTCTTTGGCCAGCCGGTACGCAGATATGCCCAATTCGCTTAAAAACTCTTCTTTAAGCACTTCTCCCGGATGTATGTTTTTTAGCTTGTTCATCTTTTAATATTTAGTGGTAATCTGTAATTTTCACTTCAGAAGCATTGCCGTTTTGCCATTTGAAGATTATGCGCCATTGATCATTGATGCGTATAGAATAAAATTCCTTCAAATTTCCTGATAGTTTTTCCAATCGGTTTGATGGCGGAATTCTAAGGTCAGCCATATTTTGAGAGTTATGCAACATCCTTAGCTTTCGCCTGCCTGTTTCTTGTATTTCATGTGGTAACTTACCGACACGCTCCCCCAGCCATATTTTTTCTGTTTCTTTTGATCCGAAAGATAAAATCATGCTATCGCGATACGTTACTTACGTCAAAGGTAAGTATTTTATTGGAATATTGAAATTTAAACTACCTAATCCAATCCCCCCTTTTCCTTCACAAACCCAAATGTAGCAAACTTAGGCTTTAGCAGGCGCAGCATTTGCAGGAACAGGGAGAATAGTATTAGCCCCATGCCGCTGAGAAAGCCCCAGTTGAGGTCGTGCGTGCCTTTATTGAAGATGATCTCTTTGTTCTCGTTGTAGAAGATAAAGGCCAGTATGATGCCATATACCGGCTCCAGGTTCACAGAGAGTGTCACAGTAAAGGAGGTGAGTTTCTTGAGTGCGCTCAGCGCCAGGCTCTGTGCCCATACGGTGCAGCAGAGGGCCAGCACTATGAGCCACAGCCAGTCGTTGTGGTACCAGTCGGCGCTGAAGAGGCTGGGGGTGTGTGGCCAGAAGTTGGTGTCGGGCAGGTAATGGAACACTATGGGCAGCAGCAGCGATATGAACAGCCAGCCGGTAGCCATCTCGTAAAATACCATGGTGCGCACGGGGTATTTATTGGCTATGCGCTTATTGAGCACCGTAAACACAGCGCTGAGTATGGCCGCAGTAATGCCGCTGGCTATGCCCGCCGCATAAAAGTGCTGAAAACGATAAATAAGGTACACACCCACTATGGCCAGCGAGCCGAGTAGTATCTCCTGTATATCGTGCTTGCTTTTGTTCACAAACGGATCGAGCAGGGAGGTGAAAATGCTGGCGGTGGAGAGGCACACCAGCGCTATGGATATATTGGCCAGCTTGATGGCCCCGTAAAAGGCCACCCAGTGCAGCCCCATAAGTATGCCCACTATGGCCAGTTGTGCCACGTCTTTGCGCTCGGTCTTCACCCATTGCTTGCGGGCGGTGAGCAGCACGCCGGTGATGAGGGCGGTAAGCCACATGCGGTGCCACACCAGTATGGGGGCATCGAGCGCTATGGCCTTGCCCAGCACGCCGGTAAAGCCCCACAGCAGCACAGCCATATTCAGTTGTAACAGCGCTTTCTTCATCAGGCTGCAAACATAATTAAAAGCCTTTGCTTGCGATGGCATAGTTTTTAAGGTATATGTAATACAACAATGTTTTCTAAAACACATACTATGCAAAATATCATCAGAAAAGTAAGCTTCATCGCAGCCGGGTGCGTACTCGTATCGGCGCTTAATTCGTGTACCGGCAACAGCACCGCGGGCAGCGGCAACTGTGCCGACTCTGTGCGCATGGCCCTGGCCGCGGCAGGCGTAACGACAACGACCACAACCACTACCACAAGGGATACTACAGGAGGCAGTACGGCCGTAGCCGATACGTCGGGTAATGGTAATGGTAACGGTAACGGAAGTGGCAATGCTGCCGCAAATGGCAGCAGTCATATGAGTAGCACACGCGGCACCGACAGAGAAGCGAAGACCCGCATTATGCGTATGGAATTGGCCGAAACAGACCCCATGCTGGGTGGCCATTTACGGGTCAGTAGTTCAGAGTTTGGCAGGGGTGGGGTGATACCTGTTAAATATACCTGCGATGGCCAGGGCGCAACGCCGCCACTGCAAGTAGGTAATATCCCGAAAGGTACTCAATCGCTTGCGCTTATTGTGTATGACTATCATGCTTCACCCGATGGCGGACAGACCTACTGGCTCATCTGGAACCTGGACACCTCAGGTGTTATCCCTGAAAACTTTACCAACGACCATGAAGGCATGAACGCTGCCCACCAATATGGCTACACACCACTCTGCGGAAGGGCCGGTGATCACCGCTACCACTTTATGGTATATGCGCTCGATTGCAAACTGGTAATAGGCAAGAACTCCACCAAGGCAGCAGTAGAAGGCGCTATGAGAGGCCACATACTGGATAAAGGTGAGCTTGTAGGTATTTATAACAAACGCATCGAATAGTATCCAATGTCATCATATTTAAGAGCCTCGTATTTGCGGGGCTTTTTGGCGCTTTTTGTATTGATGATTTTGTAGATGTAGACCATAAATAGGCAAGTCAACGGCTTGATGATTTTAGATACCCTATTAATAAAAAGAGATATTGCAATTTGGCTATGAATTCATTGAATATTGTCCGTTTATTGGGTCTGAATAACGCAGGTTTCATATCTGTTTTCCATATTTCCTCAATTAATCTGTTTCCATAGCCGTAACGTTTAAAGCGTCTGCAAAATCCTATTAGCCCATCGTTGAAGTTGTGCAAAGATATACTGCTAAAAGCATAATTAAGATCACCGATTTGAGAGACACGCAATCCGAAATCAATATCTTCTCCTCCTGCAATTTGGATACTTTCGTTAAATCCGCCAATTTCAATAAATGCTCTTTTCCAGACTAAACAATTTGCTGTTATAAGATATTGCGGAACAAAAGCACCTCTATTATTATAGGTTTTTAATGGGATTAGTATTTCTTGGCTTTCATAATATTGCGATAGTCGATCCTGCTTCAATGCTTTAACATTACCTGCATATGCAACAGATCCATTATCGGAGTGCAGATAACCTGTTAATAAAGTATCAGTAGGTACACAATCGCTATCATTGAATAAAATCCATTTTCCCTTAGCTTCATGTCCACCAATATTTCTTGCTGCTGCTGGCCCTTTCTTTTGGCAGGATAATAATTTTATAGGAACTTCATATTGCTTGTATTGGTCCCCAATTTCAATAGCTGGATTTGAATTGTTATCAACGATAATTATTTCTTTTGGGTA
>CAIVKT010000331.1 GCA_903906615.1 uncultured Bacteroidota bacterium
CAAGACTTCTGTTTGCATTGGAGCTAAATGGAAAATACATGGCAGTAGAACAACTGCTGTGCGATAAGCTGTTCCAATATACAGAGACAATAGTAGATGAGATACGCGAAAAGGCGAATGGCTATCCGGCTAAGTCAATGAATGGAGGCGTTTGGCTTGCAGCAATGGAAATGCGGTCAGGCTTTTACTATTTATCTTACTACTACAAAAAGAATGCGTTTATTGAGGCTCAACTATGGGTCGAAAAGATGCGTACTTCAATTACATTAAGTATTATGGGGCATTATAAAGAGGAGGTAGGGCCTGACATGATCACTGTAGCAGATATTGAAGAGCAATTAGGCTTGCGCGAAGAAGCATTAAGTCACTACAAAGCTGTTGTGGCAGATTTTGATAATGAACTCCCATTCTATATTGACAATTTGGGCGAGGATCTGGAAGAATCAGATACAAAGATCCTACGGTCTTTGTTGAGTTCATATCAGGGAGTAGATAGGATCAATGGCACTAATAGTTATGAGGAGCAGATCAGGTCAATTATCCATATTCTTAGTTAGCCATGTCGCAGCCTGTTTTATCACTCCCGCCTCCTGCGAAAAGAATATCCACATATTTTGTCCAATTTTTGGATGTCCGATTGTTATTAAAGAGAACACCAAATATTCATCGACGACAAAATCAAAAAAATGGAACAAAGAATCAACATCCAGGAAAAAGCTCCCAAAGCAATGAGTGCCATGTATGAACTCGGCAAGCATCTCGCAAAGTCCTCCATAGAGCAGTCGTTACTGAACCTTATCTATTTCCGGGTCTCCCAGATCAACGGCTGCGCTTTCTGCCTCGATATGCATGCTAAAGACCTTCGTGCAAATGGTGAAACGGAACAAAGGCTTTACTTGCTGGATGCGTGGCGAGAATCCCCATTTTATACGGATAAGGAGCGTGCGGCACTTGCATGGGCTGAGGCACTGACAACAATAACGTCGGGTTTAGTACCTGCCGATATTTATGCCGCAGCCGCAAAACATTTTTCAGCGGCTGAACTGGTGGATCTCACACTGGCCGTCATTACCATCAATGGCTACAACCGGCTGAACATAGCATTCGGTGCACCGGTAGGCACTTATGAACCTGGCCAGTTCGGTTGATCTCGAATAAATTCAGGCAGAATAGTGATCAACTATATGTGGATTAGTACTGCAATTAGAAGCCCGGCGGGTCCTGTGAAAAACAGCGGCCCGCCTTTTGGCTTAAAGGAATAGCTGTCACGTCGGATGAAATAGGTCAACTCACTGCGCAAAATCCCCGATAAGTCATTATATTTAAACTATAAATTCCTCTTGCTAAAATTATTTATCCATGGCTATTCTCGCGCTTATTCTCACTTTTGGTGTACCTGCTCTCCTTGCCTACCTCGTCGCTTTATTTATTTATATAAGATTATTGAAATCGGGAAATAATCATGCACGACGCAATCGTATCATAATTTTTGTGGTCATCTTCATATTATTATCCATAGGATCGATAAGCGTATTGCTAGATGGCTTAAGTTTTGACCGGTAACCGTTGACGGCTACTCCTGATCAGCCACTCAGCAAACAATAGATTGGGTATAAAGCCCAGCCATGCATCTATCATATACAGGTGCACGGGCTCGACGTAAACAAAGCCCAGGATGATCAGCTTCCATGCCCGCAGCATTACTGCAGACAACGACAGTGCATAGCTGCGTATCATATATTGTCTGTGCGCCACGATGTTTCCTTTCCTTGCCTCCCGTACCGCCTTGTAAGTAAACCAAAACCAAAGGCAATCTAAAGTCACAAAAGCTATTCGCCCCGGTAGCAGCCCATTGGCGTTCACCGCCAGTATCATCGCTGCGGGAAAGTTGATCAGCAGTACGTCGTAGGCATAGATCCTGCCCGCCAAGCGGTGCAGCCATTTTTGTTCTCTGAGAATGAACCTGGAGAATTGTGTAAAACCCGCGAGCAGCACAGGGATTATGGTGAACACATGTGTATAGAATGCCACCTTCCACAGCCGGTTATG
>CAIVKT010000332.1 GCA_903906615.1 uncultured Bacteroidota bacterium
CTAAAGAACTTCCTTTCAGGTATAAGACTTTTCATATCAATGATAAACCGGAAGTCACTACTGAAGATGACTACAAGAAATTAACACTTTCCTTAGCTGATCTTCATGCTGCCGGCAAACTGGCTGAACTTGAGCCATACGAAACCTTTCCTCATCCCACGCTCATAGTAGCCACCGATACTTTTGCTATGCGCGACTATTACGGCAGCATGGCCACATGGCAGGATTTTGGCCGTTTTTTTTACCGGCTTAATGACGGGCGGGATAATCTCCCGGATGATAAAAGGAAGCTTGTACACCAGCTTACTGATAGCTGTAACACGAAAAATGGAAAAATTAAAATACTATATGACTATCTGAAAAAGAACACACGATATGTGGCTATTCTGCTGGGAATAGGCGGTTGGCAAACGCTTGACGCTGCGTTTGTAAGCGATAAAGGCTATGGAGATTGCAAGGCCCTCAGCAATTATATGAAAGCCCTTTTGAAAGAAGCGGGCATTGTAAGCTACCAGGCGCTTGTCTATGGTGGTGAGGAAGAAAGGGAGTCCATGCAGATGGATTTCCCGTTTAATGCCTTTAATCATGTGATCCTATGTGTGCCGCAAGGCAATGACACCACGTGGCTGGAGTGTACTGCTAAAAACTTGCCTGTAGGTTATTTGTCCACATTCACGGGCAATCATCATGTGTTATTGCTGGGACCTGACGGCGGCCATGTAGTTGTCACAAAGGGCTGTAGCGACAGTGATAATAAATTGGGCAGAAAAGCAGTGATCACAATAGGCGATAATGACGACATACATGCTGTGGCGGATTTGACTTATTCGGGCTATTGGTGGGATGCGGAAGTGCGGGCCATAAATGATAAGCCTAAATCGCAGCTGGACGAGCATATGAATAAGATGTTTGCGATCTCTACTTATGCGGTCACCGGGTATGATATAAAAGACACAGAGGGCAACGTGCCGCAAAAGAGCGAACATGTATTGCTTGCAGGAAGCGGTGCCGTGCGCCGCAGTGGTAAAATGATGATTGTATCGCCGGCAATATTTAAACGTATTACCAGCATTCCGGCAAGCCACGAAGAAAGAAAGATCCCGTTTGAGCTCAGGCAGACTTATGATGTGTCGGATACCATATTGCTGAATCTACCGCCGTCTTACATACCTGATGCTTTGCCTAAAGAGATCAATTTACAGCGTTCTTTTGCATCATTCCATGCTAAGGTATTTGTTGAAGGTAGCGCAACTATGAAGATCATAATCGCCTATCATCAGCAGCATGGGGTATACCCCGCTACGCAGTTTGCCGACTACGTGAAGTTTTGCCGTGAAGTAAACTCCGGTCTCGGCGATATTGTTCTTACGAAGAATGATTAGTTGTTACAGCACCTGCACGATCAAAAACTTCAAATACTGCGTGGTGGGTATATTCCACAGTATGGGGTGGTCTGATGATTGTGTTTGCCAGCATACCTGGCGCAGGGTGCGGTGGGCATCTTTGGCGGCATCGGCAATGGTTTTGAGGAACATATCGGGCGGTACGAGGTTGGTGCAGGAGGCGGTTACGAGGAAGCCGCCGGGCTTAGTGAGCTTCATGCCGCGCAGGTTGATCTCTTTGTAGCCGGTTACGGCTTTCTCTATGTTCTCGCGGCTCTTGGTAAATGCGGGCGGGTCCAGCATCACCACGTCGTAGCGCTTGCCGTCTTTCACTGATTGCTTGAGGAAATCGAAAGCGTTCACTGCTTCAAATTTGCAGGTATCAGTGTAGTTGTTCAGCTCGGCATTGCGGCGGGCTGTGTCTACTGCGGTCTCTGATATGTCGAGGCCCAGCACACTCTTAGCGCCGTATTGCGCGGCGTGGAGGGAGAAAGTGCCGGTATAGCAAAAGGCTTCCAGCACATCTGCGCCCTTTACTATGTGCTGTATGGCGCGGCGGTTGTCCTGCTGGTCGAGGAAGTAGCCGGTCTTCTGGCCGTTCTCTATATCCACATGAAATTTAAGGCCGTTCTCGTTGATGATGATGTTGGTATCAAAGGGCTCAGACAGAAAGCCTTTTATCTGCTCCATGCCTTCGAGTGTGCGTACCGATACATCGTTGCGCTCGTATATACCCTTGGGGCTGAATATCTTTTGCAGGGCGGCTACTATGGCAGCCTTCCATTTTTCCATACCCAATGCAAGGGTCTGTATCACCAGGTAGTCGTTGAACTTATCTATGATGAGGGCAGGCATAAAATCGGCCTCGCCGAAGATGAGGCGGCAGTTCTCCACATAGCCTATCTGCTTGCGGTATTCCCATGCCTGGCTGATGCGTTTGTAGAAGAAGTTATCGTCTATTATCTCATCCTTACGGTGGCTGAGGAGGCGTATGCGTATCTGCGATGCGGGGTTGTAGTAGCCCTTGCCCACAAAAGACCCTCCTGATGAATACAACTCTACTATATCGCCCGGCTCCGCCGTTCCTTCGCTATCTCCCAGCTCATTACCAAATACCCATGGGTGGCCGGCCATTATACGGTCACCTATTTTTTTCCTCAGAAAGAATTTTGCCATGGCGCAAAGGTAGCATCTGCTGGGGATATAGGAGCGTTATTCGGGTAACATAACAGCCATATTTGCAAGATTAGAACTTTTCATAAGTTCTAATCTTACTTGAATGGTATAAAAAAAGTACGCTCCGGTATGAGACGGAACGTACTTGATTTTAAACAACCGAGATAGGGGATAGGACTCTATTTCATTATTACCAGTTTCTGTGTTTGTGACGCACCATTCTGAATGCAAGTCACAAAATACAC
>CAIVKT010000333.1 GCA_903906615.1 uncultured Bacteroidota bacterium
AGGTGACCCGTGGTTTTGATGTATTGTCCATGCCGAGGGAGGGGTCGTTTTGCACACAAACCATAAAGCAGAAAAATACGCTGGTAGTTACTGACACCCGGATTGATACCCGCTTCGAGACCAGCCCGTTTGTCATCCACCTGCCCAATATCCGTTTTTATGCTGGCGCACCGCTCTCTACCCATGATGGCCAAAATATTGGCACCCTCTGCGTGATGGATGTAACCCCAAAACAGGTAGACGAAAATAAGAAAGAGCATCTCGAAATATTATCTAAGCAGGTGATGCACCTGATGGAATTGGAGCTGACCTACAAAATGCTCAACGAAAGAATGGGGCAAATAGAGTCGCAGAACAAAGCACTGATGACAATAGCGCATGTGCAGTCGCACCAATTTCGCGGGCCGCTGTGTACTATAGTCGGCTTAATGGACATCATCAAAGAAGATGGCTATAAAGAACCTAAAGAATACCTGGTGATGATGGAAAGTGCAATAGGAAAACTGGATGAACAGATACACAGCGTAGTAAAAGCCACAGAGCTGGCAGAGAGCAGCTATGTTACTGAATGAGTATTAGCTGATAGCTAAATGTCCATCTACAAGCGATACTATGCCTTTGTCTATCATACTTCTGAGCACGGTCAGCACATCTTCCCGTTCATTATGCGGGTAAGGTGTTACTAAATCTTTTATACTCATCGCGCCCTTTTGCCGTATCGTTTCCAGCAGCCTGGCCTGTATGTCTTTTGTGTTGGTGGTCACCTTCTTCTTATCCCTGCATACATCGCAATGTCCGCAGTCTTTGCCTTCCTCTTCACCAAAATAGTGCAGTAACATACGTTGCCTGCATTCGCTTTTATTTTCTATAAAAGCGATCATGGCCATGGTGCGGGCCTCGTGCCGTTTTTTGAGGGTGCGTATGCGGTTGAGGTCTATGATCAGGTGGCGGCTATCTACCCGGTAGTGGTGAAAGAACATCTGCGGGCCTTCGCCGGGGCGGTTATAGGCCAGTATGCCCATCAGGTGCAGTTGGCGCAGTATGCCCAGCAGCTCATCCAGCTTCATACGCAGCTGCCTGCATATCGCTGTTTCCCTTATGGCAGTGGGGTAGTGGAATATGGTGCTGTACATGCGCAGCAGCCCCACGGCCACATAGGCCAGGTTGGGGTGTATGCGGCCCAGGTCGTCCAGCGTATGCCTGTCTGTAAGGAATTGTATGGTGGCCGGGTGGTACACCGATTCGCTGATGGTCCATAAGCCTTCCTGTTCCAGCAGCTTCAGGGCATGTGTGGCGTGCGATGCCTGCAGCGAGAATTTTTTGCAAAAGTCATACAGATCGAAATCGTAGTACTTATCCGGTTCTCCACCAATGGGTATTTGCAGGTATTCGGCTACGGCCTGGTATACCTGTCGCAGGTAAGCCTCGGGCGGGTAGTGCAGCTCTATGCTTTCCAGCAGGCGTTTGATGTCGGTGGTGTTGTATAGCGCCAGGGCGTAAGACGGCAGGCCATCCCTGCCCGCTCTGCCTGCCTCCTGGTAGTAGGCTTCGGGGTGCTCGGGTACATCATAGTGTAGCACCATCCGCACATCAGGCTTGTCTATACCCATACCAAAGGCTGTGGTGGCCGCCATTACCTGGGCGGTATCGCTCATCCACAACTCCTGGGCTTCCGTTCTTTTCTCTTTGGCCATGCCCGCATGGTAGGCGGTTATGTTCATCCCGGCATGTGCCAATTGTTTGGCTATCGTTTCTGTTTGCCTGCGGCTGCGGCTGTAGATGATGCTGCAACTGTTGTGTATGCTTTGGGCGGTCTCTTCATTCTTCTGCTCGGTGTAGCGAACCTCGTAAAATATATTATCGCGGGCAAAGCTTTGTTTGAAGATGGCTACGTCCTTTAGCTGTAGCTGCTTAATGATGTCCTGCTGCGTATCGGCTGTAGCCGTGGCGGTAAGCGCCAGTAGCGGCACATCCGGGAACATATACCTCACCTCGGCTATCTTCAGATAATCAGGCCTGAAGTCATGCCCCCATTGCGATATGCAATGCGCTTCATCCACCGCTACCAGGCTGATGTTGAACTCGGGTAGGTAATCCTGGAATAGGGAGGTCTGTAGCCGCTCCGGCGATATATAGAGCAACTTGTACGCGCTGTGCATGCAATTATCTAATGTGGCCTTTACCTCTTTATAGTTCATGCCGGAGTGTATGCAGGCTGCGGGTAGCTCCAGCTCGTGCAGGCGCGCCACCTGGTCTTGCATCAGGGCTATGAGCGGGGAGATAACGAGGCACATACCCTCACTCACAAGGGCGGGCAGTTGGTAGCATACCGATTTGCCACCACCCGTAGGCAGCAGGCACAGGGTGTCCTTGCCATCCAGCACGCTGCTGATGATCTCTTTTTGCAGGGGGCGGAAGTGGTCGTACCCCCAATATTCCTTTAATGTATGTTCTAAATTCAATAGAGTGGGTTACTAAAAATCGCCATAGGCTTTGTCTACCAGTACAGGTTTCATGCCATTTCCCCAAAGGTGTTTTTTTACATCGGCCTGCTGCTCCAGTGCGTTCAGCGATAGGGTAGGCAGCCATATACAGTCGCTGAACCTGTTAGGCCCGTTGAGCCGGAACATAGCCGATATGCCCAATTGTGCGGGCAGTACGCCTATCATAAAGATGATCTTAGGGTTCAGGGCTGTGCGCAGTTGGTGCCAGGCGGCGTATTGCCCTTCGGCCAGTTGCACTACATTATATTGGTCGGCGGTAAGCTTGCAGGCATCCAGCATTTTTTGTAGTTGCATCGGCTCCGGGCTGTTATCGGCAAACTTATTCACGAGTACCAGCACCGGCTTTGGAGTGCCACCGTTCAGCAGCGGGTTTACATCATTCCACAGCTCATCATACTGCGGCAGAACAATGTCTGATTTGATTATATTAACGTATTCATTCATTAGTTTAGACATTGTATGTAAGTACCCAAAAATGTTGTTTCTTTGCCGCAAAAATAGTCTTTACAATATTAATTTAATTCGGGCAAAATGAGTGTTGATAATTTAGAGATTCATGTGAAGAAGGTGGAGAAAAGCCGCATCCATGAGATTGACGCATTAAATATAAACTTTGGTAAGCATTATTCCGATCACATGCTCATCGCCAATTACGAAAATGGCAAGTGGCTGGCACCCGAGATCATGCCGTTCCATAACCTGTACCTGAGCCCGGCAACTACTTTCTTCCATTACGGCCAAGCTATATTTGAAGGGGTAAAGGCATATAAAGATGCACAGGGCAACCCGACCATCTTCCGTCCGCAGGACAACTGGAAGCGCATGAACCGCTCTGCCGAGCGTATGGCTATGCCGCATGTGCCTAAAGATATCTTTATCGATGGCATGAAGAAGCTCATAGACCTGGACCGTGCATGGATACCTACCTCAGAAGATACCTCCTTATATATACGCCCCTTCATGCTGGCCACCGATGAGTTCATCGGGGTGAGGCCGGCCGAGAAGTTCATGTTCATCATCATCACCAGCCCTGCCGGCCCTTACTACAACAAGCCGGTATCCATATATGTGCAAGACCAGTATGTGCGCGCATTCCCCGGTGGCATAGGGTTTACCAAGGCTGCAGGCAACTACGGAATGAGCATGTACCCCACACAGCAGATCAAGAATATGGGCTACGACCAGATCCTGTGGACAGACGGTTTTGAGCATAAGTATGTGCAGGAAATAGGCACCATGAATGTGTTCTTCGTGATCGGCGATAAAGTCATCACCCCGGATATTACCCACGATACCATACTGGAAGGCGTGACCCGCGACAGCGTCATCACCCTGCTCAAAGAAAAGGGCGTAACGGTTGAAGAAAGGCCCATCAGCATAGACGAGATAGAAGCAGCACACAAGGCCGGCCAGTTCAAAGAGGCATTCGGCACAGGCACAGCTGCATCTATAGCGCCCATATACGCGCTTACCTACCACGATGATAAAATGCTGCTGCCACCTATAGAGCAATGGGACATCTGCAACTGGCTCAAAAAAGAGTTGGCTGATATTCGCTATGGCCGCATAGCAGATAAGCACCATTGGAATGTGAAAGTGTAACCACTTACTTCATACTTTTTAGAGACCGCTCCTTTTGGGGGGTCTTTTTAGTTGTATAAAAAATACATTTTGTATCCCCGGAAAGTCAGATGTCCCATGCGCTGAAAACTTTTTTTTGTTGGTAA
>CAIVKT010000334.1 GCA_903906615.1 uncultured Bacteroidota bacterium
AATTTCTTGTATATTAGCTATAACTATTTGATTATCAATTAAAAAGTGAGCAATAAAATGAGCAACAAAAAAGCCCTCCATGTGGAAGGCTCTTGTATAAGAAGAAATATATTGCTTAGTTGTAATTTACGGTTACGGGTACTGCGGTTGAGTTAGTGTAAGCGTTAGGGGCCTGTGCGGCAGATACGGTGAGGGTAGCGCCAACTTTTAATGTTTGTGAGCCGCCGGTCAGTACACCTGTACCTGAAGGATAGCTGGTGAAAGTACCCAGCGCCATAGTGTGCGAAGAACCATCAGAGATAGTAGCAGAAGAAGGCAGGGTGATAGCGTAAGTATAACCGGATGCGCCTGATACTGTGAAGTTGGCTGCGGTTACTGTACCTGCCGTGGCAGGGAGGGTGACGCCGCCTGTGCTGGTGCGTGTGCCTGCAGATGCCGAAAGAACTACTGTACCACCTGATGTGGGGGATACTGCTATGTTACCAAAGTTCATGCTGGTAACGAGCGATATGGTGATCGGGGTAATGATATTGCCGGTGGCAGACGCGGTGGCCGTAGCCTGGGCATAAGACCCGGTAGTTGCTGCTACCATGATCAGTGCGGTAGCGGTTAGGATGTGTTTGATCTTTTTCATTGTTTGAGTTTGAGTAGTGTTTTAGTTTGTCCCGATAGCTATCGGGATGGTTGAGTAGTTGGTTTGAATAGTATATAGCCAACGGTGTGCCAAACTTGCAAAGCATTGATAATGAGTGGTTATCAAAAATGGCTACTGTGCCATTTTTCCATTTAAAAGACATTTTTTCCAAGAAACGGAAATCGCCTGCTGGGATTCTATATTGCGGACTGTATGGCAGCTGAATCAATTAATGTTACTTTTGAGGCACTATATTAATGGTCAAAACAGTTTCTATATCGCTATTGCCTCTACAGGCTGCTGATGAACAGGTAGTGCGCACGCATTTGGCTGGTGAGTGTGGCGTTGCGGCAGGCAAGATAACCGGCTATCAAATACAGAAACGGTCTATTGATGCCCGGCAAAAGCAAGCGAAGATCGTATTGCAGGCAGAGGTATATATAGATGAGCCACCTAAAGAGCAGCCCAAATTCGATCCTGAACTGAGGGATGTAACCCATGCACCCCAAGTAGTCATAGCAGGGGCAGGGCCGGCAGGTTTGTTTGCCGCGTTAAGGCTGATCACATTAGGTATTAAGCCCATTATAATAGAAAGGGGAAAGGATGTACGCAACCGCCGCCGCGACCTGGCTGCCATGAATAAAGAAGGCGTGGTGAACCCCGAATCAAATTATTGTTTTGGGGAGGGTGGGGCTGGCACGTATAGCGATGGTAAACTCTATACCCGGTCTACCAAGCGGGGCAATGTGCTGCGCATATTGCAATTGTTTCACCACTTTGGGGCTGAGCAGGAGATATTATATGATGCGCACCCGCACATAGGTACCAACAAGCTGCCACAGATCATCACCGCGATGCGGGAGCAGATCATAGCTTGCGGCGGGCAGATATTGTTTGATACCAAACTCAGTGATATTGTATTGGCAGGCGATGCCATAAAAGGCATAGTGACTGCCGATGGCAACACTATAGATTGCGAAACACTGATACTGGCTACCGGCCACTCGGCGCGGGACGTATTCACCTTGCTACACAACAAGCAGATAATTGTAGAAAGTAAGCCTTTTGCGCTGGGTGTGCGCATAGAGCATCCGCAATTGATCATAGACCAGGTACAGTACCACTGCACCGCCCGCGATCCCTTCCTACCCCCTGCCAGCTATTCGCTGGTGGCGCAGGAAAATGGCCGTGGGGTGTTCTCGTTCTGCATGTGCCCCGGCGGCATCATAGCCCCGGCGGCCACAGCGCCCGGCGAGGTGGTGGTAAATGGCTGGTCGCCCTCCAAGCGTAATAACCCGTATGCCAACTCCGGCACTGTTGTAGCCGTAGATGAGCGGGATTTTGCGAAGTACGGATTTACAGGGCCGCTGGCAGCCATGCACTACCAGCAAATGGTCGAGCAAAAAGCATACAGCATAGGCGGCGGCAAACTGGTAGCGCCGGCCCAGCGCATGGCCGACTTTACCAACGATAAAGTATCCACCTCCCTGCCGGGCTGCTCGTACCTGCCGGGCCTGCACAGCGCGGCCATCAACGAGGTATTGCCAAAGGAAGTAAATGACGCTTTGAAAAAAGCCGTGAAAGACTTTGGCAAAAAGATGAAGGGCTATTTCACCAACGAAGCTGTGCTGGTAGCTACAGAGTCCAGGACCAGCTCACCGGTGCGTATTCCCAGGGATAATGACACCCTGCAGCACATACAAATAAAGGGCCTCTTTCCTTGCGCCGAGGGTGCTGGCTATGCAGGGGGCATTGTATCAGCAGCCATAGATGGCGAGCGCTGTGCCGAGGCTGCGGTAGCGATGATGAAGGGTAGGTAATCACTTCACCTTGCCCGGTATCATATCATCCAGTATTTGTTCCTTGGTCATGGAGGCGTAGGTATTGATGTAGCGTTGCACGGCCTTATCTTTTTCCTTATTTGCAAGGTCTTGCAGCAGCTTTGTGCCTTCTGCTTTTTTATCGAGCAATATCAGTACTACGCCCTTATTGATGGCGGCTGTCTGCATATCGCTGTGGTTGGTGGGCTGTGTATAGTTGTTGTATAGTTTCAGCAGGGTGTTGAAGGTGGTTGTTGCTTCCTTTTTATGGCCGGTCTTGTATTGCAGTGCGCCGTAAAAGAACAGCACATCGGCTTTGTTGGGGAAGATGCGCACAATGTTTTTTGCAGTTGCCAGGGCTGCGGTAAAATGGCCCGCCTGGCATTGAAAGCCCAGCAGGTTGCTCCATGCGCCGTAGTAAGAGCTGTCTACCCTTGTGGCGCGTTCCAGTATCCTGATGACGGATGGCAGGCTATCGGGCGACGAATTAGACTTGAGATTTTTATTGATGGCGCTGTCGTTCAGCTTTATGGCTTCCGGCTTTGGTGTATGAAATGTTGACTGCGCATAAGCGGAGTGGCCTATTAATAAAAGCGTTGTAATAAAGAGGTGTTTCATATACTGGTGTGTGGGCTATAAAAATAGTGAATTTGCGGATAAGGTCATTGCTGTGTGGCGTACACGGTATCTTGCGCCATCCAGTGTTTTATGGCCAGTATGTTCAGCTCAGGGTAGCCGGTGCTGGCTTCTACGCGTCCGTTGTTCACCCACAATATGGTGGGGAATATGCCGCCTGTGTATTTAAAGAATGGATCGCGGGCAAGGCGGGTATGTGGCAGGTCTTGCGCGTCAGATGCCTTCCAGAAGCCACTGATAGCGGTGTCTACACCGCCAATGATCATGTAAAAGGGGAGGGTGGAGTCTGCTTTTTTCATCAGGTGCATTTTGAGTGCAGCTCGGCGGCAATGGATGCAGGAAGGGCTGAGGAATGCGATGATGTGCTTGCCTTTAGAAAGGTCGGCAGACGGTGCGTATTTTGGATCGGCATAAACAGCGTGAAGGTCTATTTTATATGGTTTGAAGATGGGTAGTGCAATATACATCGTCACTATAGCGCAGGGTAGCGCCACAAGGGCTGATACCTGCGCCCAGGTATATTTGAGGCCCTTATGAAAGCGCAGCAATATGCCAATGACCACAAGCAGGATACCATTCTTGATAAGCGATGAAGACGGGCTCATCCATATGGCATCGCCGAAGCAGCCGCAGTTCACATTGTTGCCGTCCTTTATCCACAGGGCGATGAGGTAGATGCTGAACGCCACGAGTAACGCAAAGGCTGCTTTGAGTACCCACTTGCCCTTGCCCCACAGGTGTAGGATGATGAGTGAGCCGAGGCCTATCTCCAATCCTATGAAGAAGCGGGCTACAATGGCCGCAGCTATCAATGGAATGTGCAGGAACTCTACCATGGTATACTCAAACGACTCTATCGGCATCAGCTTGGTGTAGGCGGAATACAGGAACACACCACCGGTGGCTATAGCGAGCAGGATGAAGAATATACGAAGCACAGTTTTCATAAATCAGAGATCCTCAAAAGTAAATGCTTAAATTCTTTGGATAACATTTATTTCTTTTTAAATTCGCAAAAAACAACGTTATGAAAAAGCACTTCAAATTTATCATTACCCTACTGATCATCATACTCACCGGCGCAAGCGGTTGCCAGAAAACGCCAAGTGGCAATTCTGTTTCCGAACTACTGAATGTGAGCAATTTCTTACTACAGGCATCCGCTACTTTTGTGCAGGGGGCAGCTACTACTATAGGGGTAACCGCCCCATCGCTGGCCGATGGAATATACACAGTGCATTTTAATCTCACCGGTTACAATGTTATCAGCAACCTTTCCGCTACACTGGCGGTAAGTGGAGGTGCAGGTTCCTTCAAGACCCCCATAATCCCGAACGACGGCCCCACATCGGTGCAGGTTACTTCTATCACCAGCTCTTCTGGCACTGCCGCCGCTATCACCAGTGGCAATACATCTTCCCTGTTCGACTCTTCGGGTACTATGAATGCTACTTATACTCCTGCAACGGGCAGTGCCACTTCGTTTCATGCAACTGATGTTACCGCAGTACTTGCGGGTACTAATTTACAGATAGTTGGCATTGTATGGCAACCTGATCTTAAGACCATTACATTACGCGATCTTGTTTTTACTTCAACGCCCGCAACTGTATCCTTTAGTAGCAGTGACTTAACTCCGGGTAGCCCAACATATGACGGGAATGGCAATGCGGTTTACCAGGTTTCCGGTTCAAGCGGCTTGATCAATGATGCTTCAGATCACGGCAGCATTACCATTACTGCAACCTCGCCGCTTATTACTGGTTCATTTACATATACTAACATGGACGGTAGTGTGGTAGC
>CAIVKT010000335.1 GCA_903906615.1 uncultured Bacteroidota bacterium
CCTCAAGTTCAAAGATATGAGCTGGGGCAAGCACCTGGGGCTGTTCTCCATTATACTCATTAGCTGGGGGCTTGCATTCTTTGAATACCTGTTCCAGGTTCCTGCCAACCGCATAGGGTTTAAGGATGATGGAGGGCCGTTTAGTTTGGTGCAGCTCAAAACCATACAGGAGGCTGTAACACTCACCATCTTTATGATCTTCTCTATGGTCGTGTTCAAGCAGCGGTTTGAGTGGAACCATATCCTGGGTTTCTGCCTGATCGTAATAGCTGTGTTTGTGATCTTTAAAAAGTGGTAGTTCGTTGCGCCCCGAGGCATCCCACACCTCAAAGGCGTGGAATGCCTATGAACACAAAAAATCCCCGCAAGCCATGCCTGCGGGGACCATTATTGTAAAGATGCTATCAATTAATTTTCCGGTTTTTCCAGTATTTTGAAGAACTGATCCAGCTGAGGCAGGATAATGATCCTGGTACGGCGGTTGGTAGCCTGGCCTTCTTTGCTATCGTTAGATGCTATAGGGAGGTATTCGCTGCGGCCTGCGGCAGTTATGTGCGATGGTGGTACGCCATACTTGTTTTGCAATATACGTACTACTGATGTTGCACGTTTAACGCTCAGGTCCCAGTTATCCACGAGGTCACCTTTTTTGAATGCAACATTATCGGTATGGCCTTCTACCATAAATTCGATATCCGGGCGGCTCAGCAATACTTTGGCTACTTTGCCCAGCACTTCGCTTGCGGCATCAGTAACATCATAGCTGCCGCTTTTGAAGAGCATCTTGTCGGAGATGTCTACATATACAACGTCTTTGTCCACCTTTATGTTGATGTCCTTATCATCGAGGTTACCCACGGCGCTCTTCAGATTCACCATCAGGGCTACGTTCAGTGAATCTTTACGGTTCATTGCTGCCTGCAGGCGGCTTATGTACTGATCCTTAACACCTATGTTATCGAGCGATTTCTTGATGCTCTCTGCCTGTGAACCCGATATGAGCGACAGGTCTTTCATCTGGCCCAGTATCTGGTTATTATTGGCCTTCAGGTAGGTCATCTGGTCTTCGAGCGACTGTATCTTAGCTTTATCGGCAATATGCTGGTCGTTGCATACGGTCAGGTTATTTTGCAATACCCTGTTTGTGCTGTCGAGCGTTACGTTGTTTTTGTTGCAGTCCATGAGTTTTTTCTTGGACACGCAGGAGAACATCGTTACAGATGCTACGCCTACCAGAAGGAGTTGTGATAATTTCATATAAGTACGTTATATTTTTTTACAAAATTATCTATCCTAAACTTAATCCTGCGTTAATTAAAACCTAAAACGAAAAATGTGCAAAAAAAGATACATATGGTGGATAACTTGATTTTTAGCCAAGCGATTTCTTGATCTGGTCCATCAACTGATCTACTTCGTCTTTGTTGTTATAAATGTGGGTAGACACGCGCAGGCTGTTCAGCCCGCACTCGGCCACACTGCGTATGCGTATCTTATTGGCCACACATGTGTCAAAGAATTTGTGGTAATCCACACCCTTTATCCTGAAGCCATTTACCGCGCAGCGGGATATTTCTTCGGTAGGTGTTATCAGCTCTACGTTATCGCCAAATTCCAATAGCTTGTCCTGTGTGTACTTGCCCAGGCTTTTGATGCGGTTGTGTATGTTCATCATGCCTATCGTTTCAATAAAATCTATGGAGGCGTTCACACCGGCATATAGCCCATTGGCCTGTGTACCGCCAAAGTAGCGGTGCGCGCTGGGTGCATAGGCTCCTGTGGTCACCGGGTCGGTCATCAGGTCCCACTTGCCATCATCGGTGCCTGCACCGCCATAGTAAGTTTGTATGGTGTCCTGCATATCCTTGCGCACATACAGGAAGCCTGTACCCTTTGGGCCCAGCATCCACTTGTGTGTGCAACTGGCGTAGGTGTCGCAGCCCAGGTCGTGCAGGTCCAGCGGCAACATACCGGGGCCGTGCGCGCCGTCTATCAGCGAGAAGAGACCCTTATCCCTGGCCAGCCTGCATATATCCTTCACCGGCAACACCTGCCCCTGTGTGCAGGGTATGTGCGGCGTTACTATAGCCCTTGTGCGCTTGGTGATGAGTGCATTGATGCGTTCCAGCGTTTCGGCAGCAGTAGGCGCAGGCGTGTATTTTTTGATCACGATGCCATGCAGCTTTTGCCTGCTCATCCAGGGGTTGAAGTTGCCCACATGCTCATGCGTAGTGATGATCACCTCATCCCCGCGTTTCAGCGGCGCACCCCAGCAGGCTATATTGATGCCCTCGGTTACATTATGTGTGAGCGCTATCTCGTCTTTATCAGCCCCCAGGAACTTTGCCAGCTTGGGCGGTGTAGCATCGTACGCCCCGTAGTTACCATTCATATCCTGGTCCATCTGCGCCGTGCGCATGGCATCTATCACCGGGTATGGCGATGGCCCGAAGGTGCCGTTATTGAGGTAGGTCCAGTCTTTTGTTAGCGGGAACAATTGCCGTACATTCTTCCAGTACGCATCATCATCGGCCGCCACCGGCTTGCCATCTGTGGCTATCTGCGCCGAAGCGCTTATAGCGCCCAGTTCGCTCAATGAAAGCGCCGCCAGCGCCGATGCCGACTTAATAAAACTTCTGCGATTGAAAGACATAAGCGGATTGTTTTGTTATACAATGTACAAAAGTCTTTATATTTCAAAGGAGAAATTCCAAATAACAAATTCCAAATTCCAATTGGCAGAATTGAGGATATTAAATGTAGTAAGGAAAGATCAGCGGCTCTACATCTTTTTCAACGGCATCCACTCCATACGATAATCCCTTCTCCACAGGCCATACATGCGCCAGGGCATGTTATCCAGGTTATATTGGCGTGTGTCAATGGTTATAGTATGGTCATTCAGGTTCACTCTTTCTGCTTTGTTATCGGTGAGCTTTCTTGCAGGTGCAGGTTGAGGCGCTTTTGCGGCACAAAGTATTTCGTTATACTGAAACGGATCTGCGTGCGCCCTAAAACCATCATCTTTGCTTTGGTTGTCATATGCCGGGTAGCTTATCTTTCGCAGGTCCTGTGCATGGGCCACAGCGCAAACGCTTACAAAAACAGTAAATAAAGCTATCCTTTTCATATGCCGATGTTTTAATAAAGTTAGGCATTTTATGAATACAAATCCCCTACCCCGTTATACTCCTGAACACCGTATACCGCAGCAGCATTTCCAACGCGAGGCACACCAAGGCTAATATCGCAAAGGGGAAGAACAGCTCGGCATAGTGCTTGTAGGAGGTTATGTCTATGCGCGTCTTCTCCAGCTTGTCTATGTCCTTGTATATGGCATCGAGCGAGCTGTTGCCTGTGGCGCGGAAGTATTTGCCACCTGTTTCGCTGGCTATCTGCTTCAGCAGCGGCTCGTCTATTTCCACATTCACCATTTGCTTTTGCATACCTGCGGGGGTCTGCACCGGCATCAGGGCCTGCCCCATCGTGCCTATGCCTATGGTGTATACCCTTACCTTATAAGCCTTGGCTATCTCCAGCGCGGTATTAGGGTCTATGAGGCCCATGTTGTTCACACCATCTGTCATCAATATGATGACCTTGCTCTTGCCTTTAGAAAAGCGCAACCTGTCTACCGATGTAGCCAGCCCCATGCCTATAGACGTGCCATCCATGATCATACCGTTCTTCACCTGCGCTATTTGCTCCTTCAGCACATTGTGGTCTATAGTGATGGGACACATCGTAAAGCTTTCGCCCGAGAAGATCACCAGCCCTATACGGTCTGTAGGCCGCTGGTCTACAAACTTCAGCGCCACGGCCTTGGCAGCCTCTATGCGGTTGGGCTTAAAGTCTTCGGCTATCATACTGCCCGATACATCCATCGCCAGCACTATATCTATGCCTTCGCTGTCTATATTCTCGGTGGTGTTGCTGCTCTGCGGCCTGGCCAATGCGATACTAAGCGCCACCAGCGCTACTACGCGCAGCACAAAAAGCACAGGACGAAACCTGGCCTTGCCGCCCGCATGTGCCTTATTGATACCGCCCAGTGTGGTAAGGCGCAGGGCCGGCGAATCTTTCTTTTTGCTGCGCAACTGCCACCAGATCATGAACGGGATAAGCAGCAGCAGCCCGAAGAAAACGGGATATGCGAAAGTGAGGTGTTGCCAGTCAAGTAATGCTTTCATAGTATTCTATTGGCGCGGGTTTGTATTTTCGGTTGAAGGTGGCGTAATAGTAGTAGTATTAGCTGTCGGTGCCGGGTTTGTTTCGGGCGCTACTTCTTTAGGGCGGGTAGTGTCCACAAATTTGCGGGCCTTGTCCATAGCATCGGAATGCTCCTGCGGCAGCGGCTGAAATTTGGCAAACTTAGCCAGGTCGGCTGTATGGAGCACTTCGGCGAGCAGGGCGTGATAAGGTTGCATTTCCCTATGAAATTGTGCCTTATACAGTATCTCATCTGTGGTCAGCTCCAGCGCGGGGGTATTAAAACGGGCCTCAATATAGTTGCGCACAATATCCGTAAGCTCTATGTAGTATTCCTTCACCTGCCGCTTCTGCCATAGTTGGCGGGCCTCCAGTTGGTTCAGCAATTGCAGGGTTTTATCCTGCAGGCTCAATACTGCTTTTTTAGGTGCTGGCTTTTCTTTGCGGTTCTTTAAGAAGTACAGCAGTACCACAACAATTAGTACCACGAATACCAGGGCGCCGACTATATACCAGATATAATCCAGCCACGTGCTCTTTACATAGATGATGTTCTTGATGCCCCTGAAAGCCTTGGTAGTGTCCACAGCTACTGTCTGTACCAGCAGGCTGAAGGAGTCCGTCTGCACGGTATAGGGTGTGCCTGAATTAGGTATCACCGAGAATACAACCGCCGGTATCTTGAACACACCCGAATCAAAGCCGGTAAGGGTAAGCCGCTGTTTATAGATAACCCGGCTACCCTGCTTTATGGTATCTATCTTGCTCCTGTCGGTGATCTCCAGGTTATTGAATGTGTCCGGCACTACAGCCCATTGCAACCTGCCGGCTGCGGGGTCGCTCTGCACTTCTATGAACAGGCGTGCCTGGTCGCCCACCGCTATCTGCGTGGCATCCATTTTGGCGGTGGCTATTGCGGTGCCTTGGGCAAAAGAAGAAAGTGACCATAGCAATACCGTAGCTATCCCCAACGAGGCAACCATCGCTTTATTCAGTGATCCTTTAAAATCCAATAGGACATTTCTCATAATTTGCAGCCCTCTTGTTTTGTATAACCTTAAGTACATCAATAATTTTCTTTTCACTTACGTTGCTTCTAACCCTTACTCCCTATGTAAGTCCCCTTTAGGGCGGAGGGTTCTACCTGCTCATAAAATATCCCTGCAATACTTTTACATAGTCCTCATCGGTGCGCACATGCAGCAGCGCCGCGCCACTCTTACGGAATGCCTGCACACAATACTTGTTGCGCTCCTCGTATCCCTTGGCATAGTCGGTGCGCACAGCCTTGTTGTCGGTATCCAGCCAAAAAGCTTCACCCGTTTCAGCGTCCTGCACCTGCACCAGCCCTGCCGATGGCAGCTCTTTGTCGTACTTATCATACACATGAATGCCCAGCACATCGTGCTTTCGGGCTGCCAGTTGCAGCGCATGGTCGTAAGGGCGGCTCACAAAGTCGCTGAGTACAAAGGTGATGGTGCGCTTCTTCAATACATTGTTCAGGAATTCCAGCGCCACCCGCACATCGGTATCGCCGGTATGCTTGGGCTCCAATGCCACCAGCTCCCTGATGATCCGCAGTATATGGCTTTTGCCCTTCTTGGGAGGTATGTATTTTTCTACTTTGTCGCTGAAGAAAATGACCCCAACCTTGTCATTATTGGTAGTGGCCGAGAAAGAAAGCACCGCGCCCAGTTCGGTGATCAGGTCGCGCTTCAGTTGCTTTTGTGTGCCAAACAGCGAGCTGCTGCTGATGTCCACCAGCAACATCACGATCAGTTCCCGTTCCTCTTCAAATACCTTTACATAGGGATGCGAAAAGCGCGCGGTCACGTTCCAGTCTATGAACTTCACATCATCGCCCGGCAGGTACTCCCGCACCTCGCTGAACGACATACCCCTGCCCTTAAAGGTAGAATGGTACTCCCCAGCAAAGATGTGGTTGCTCAGCCCCTTTGTTTTGATCTCTATTCGCCTTACCTTTTTGAGTATCTCAGCAGTTGTCATTGTGTTATATCAGAAATTTAAGGTACTCTTATCGCAAAAATAACCGTTACCTACAGTTTATAACAGTAGAAAAACTTAAAGTTTTCTGAAAATCTGCATTTCACACACTTAAAAATGAGGGCCTTAGCGTTTCTGCGCCTTAGCGGTTCAAAAGCAATAAAGCTGTTTAGTTCCTATAAGACTTCTTCCCAAACTCCAGCAGTTCATCAGCAGGTACAAAGCCCACCTGTAGGTTCACCAGGCCGCCGTCTTTATTCACCACTATCAGCGTAGGATAGCCCGATATATGGTATTGCTGCGCCAGGCCGGGGCCTTCACCCTTCTCACCATCCACAGATACGCAGATGTAATTGGCATTGAAATAATCACCCACAGCCTTGTCTGTAAATGTCTCTTTTTTCAGCATTTTGCACGGCCCGCACCACGAGGCATAGATATCCAGCAGTATGGGCTTATGTTCGGCCTTGGCTTTGGCCTGCGCCTCTGCCCAGGTGCCTTTAAAGAATTTGATACCCTCGCCATTGTCCCGGCCATTGCAGGAATAGGCCAGCACACAAAAGATGATGACCGGCAGCAGAATAAGTAAGCGTTTCATAGCAATAATGTTTATTGGTCAAATATAGGGCATTATCTATTGTACACATAATCTGACAAAATCATAATGATTTCTTTTGCAACCGCTAAAAACCATAATAATTTGTCATTACGTTGATAAATAACTATAATGATTTGTCATTATGTTCATCAATAATCATAATGATTTGTCATTTCATTCACTAAAAAACATAATCATTTGTCATTACGTTCACAAATTATCATAATAATTTGTACTTTTGAGTTATAAATAGCACAAATGATACAGCGGGATTTAAAACGTTCTATCCTCGGGGATATGTTTAAAGGCAAAGCCATTCTCATCTTTGGGTCAAGGCAATGTGGTAAATCCACACTTATTGAAGCACTACTTCAAGACACCGCTCATATGTACCTGAACGGTGATGATGCCGATGTCAGGGAAATGCTGTCGAATACAAGCGCAACGAGGTTAAAAGCACTTATTGGCAACAACAAGATCATATTTATTGATGAGGCGCAACGCATACCCGGTATCGGCCTCACACTAAAGCTATTTACCGACCAGATCAAACATGTGCAGGTGATCGCTACAGGCTCATCAGCATTTGAATTGTCTAACCATGTCAATGAGCCGCTTACCGGCCGCAAGTATGAGTTCAGGTTATTTCCGCTCAGCTTTGCCGAAATGGTGGCCCATCACGGACTGATACAGGAAAAACGGCTTATCCCGCACCGCATGATTTTTGGATACTACCCCGAAATAGTATCCAAGCCGGGCGAAGAGGTAAGGTTGCTGAAACTGCTAGCAGA
>CAIVKT010000336.1 GCA_903906615.1 uncultured Bacteroidota bacterium
CGATCATGACCGAGATCTGCGACCTCCACGCGGAGGTAGGCCTCGTCAAAGGCACGGTTGAAGCCCACGATCGGCTCAGAGCGCTCGAGACAACCTTGGCCGAGCTCTGTGTGGGCGCAGCGACCTCGCCCGGGGTATCATCGGGCGCGTCGACTGCTGTGAGTTCAGGGTCTCGTGGTGGCTCTGGCCATCTATTTCTTCATGCAGCACAGCCTGGCCCACAATGTTGTATAGGTCCATCTCCATACGCACTACCTGCTTGCCCCAGTCAAGGTTCAGCGTGCCGGATACCGGATTTGGGTAGAGGTTCACCGCGCCTGCCGATGATATGTTCTTCACCGCCAGCAGCGATATGTAAATGACATTAGATGGCAGCGAAGGGCAGCCCGCGCTGTCTTTGATCACGTAGTAGTTGCCCTCTACAGATGGGTGGAACGTCTGGTTGATAGCGCCCACGATCAGGTTGCCGTTGAGGTACCATTGGTAGTTGCCGCCATTGTTCACTTCAAGCTGGTTGCCTATCAATGATAACCACGGTGTAGGCGGGGTGCTGTCGCGTATCATCAGGATGGGCGGCGTAAGCACAGTATCATGGGTGTAGCAGCCGCTGTCTGTTTCATTTACCTGGAAGGAAACCAGGTCGTTGTTGGCAAAAACTGTATCCAGCACACTGTCTGTAGAAACAGGGATGCCATTTACCAGCCAGGTATAAGATGGCGTATGCCCGAAGTTGACGAAGAAGGGTGTGAGCGTAACGGTAGAATCGAGGCAGCTTGGGTTGGCGCCATGTGTCATGATCACGTAGGCGGATGTTGCGGCATCCGGTATCACCGTCATAGTGATGATATTAGAAACTGTGGTATGATTGATGACGCAGGGATCGGGTGCATTGAGCACACAATACACCAGGTCGTGATCGTGCAATGAATCGGTAGCATATACCGGGCTAATGGCAGCAGGCACCAGCGTGCTGTCCACGTACCACGAAAGCGTAGCGCCTATACCCGAACCTGAATAGGTAACGGTAAAGGAATCGCGCGTGCCTGCGCATATCGGGTTCAGCGCATCTACGATAGATATAACCGGATTGAGTGAATCATGGAAAATAACGATGTAGTTAGAGATCACCGTATCGTTGTAAGCGCCCAGGCAGGCAGAGTTGGAGATCATTTGGCAAGACACCGTATCGCCGGTAACAAAGTGAGCGGTAAAAGTACTGTTGGTCTCACCTGAAATAGCAGCACGGTCTATCTCCCACTGGTAAGAGGGAGCGGAGCCGCCATTGATAGGGAATGCGGTAAAAGTAAGCGGGGCGCTGCCACAGCCGGGATTGCTGCCGGTAGTGAGGGCAATATCCAGGTGGGGCATAATGGTATCGCTGCGGTAAATAACGATGGTGTTCGACCGGAAGCTATCGGGGCCTGCAGAGTTGGTATAGTATATCCAGCACCATACGCTGTCGCCGGTTACGAGGGCAGTAGTATAAAATGTATCCTGGCTCACACCTGTATAGGTACCATCAGTATACCAGCGGTAAGTGGTTGTTGAAAAGGTATCATTGCTCTGCACAGCAGTGAAAGTGAGCTGCTGGGATGGGCAGGTGGTATCTGTACCGAATGGGAGGTATATGGTCACAGAGTCTAAAACAGCCGTTTGGGCATTGCCAATACTATGAAGGCCAAAGCACAGCAAAAACAGCAGCGTAAATTTACGTATCATAAGCAAAAGTTATCGCTCCACCATCAGGTAGCGCAGCATTAGTTTGTGTAAAAATAATCTTTTCGTACTATAATGTGAAACATTTTTTTGTTGGGTAAAACAAGTATTCCGGGCATCAATAGTACTGATACTGAATAGGTAGCAAAAAGCGTTCCAAATATATGAATTTTAACCGCGCATTAATATTAAAAGCAAAATGGGCTGTCCCGTATTCGGAACAACCCATTTCTAAAGAAAAGCGATCTTAATATCCGAAAATATCTGTAAGCGACAATTTGTTTACAGTACCCAGTTTCTGCACATCATCGGCATTCAGCTTTCTCTCTGATGCCACGATGCAATAAGTATATGGCTTGTTGGACATATTATCGGCATGGAACTTTTTAAGGTCGTTGTATGTCAATTTATCGGCATTCTCATAGATGCTCTTGCGGATATCGCCGGTAAGCCCTTTGCGCTCGGCAGAAAGATAGCTGGTGATGATGCCATCTTCGGTGATGCGCTCTGTTTCAATATCCTTCTTGAGGCCAGAACGGGCAGCTTGCATATTGTTCTCCACAGAAGGCAGGTCATTAAGCAGCTCGTTCATAGCCTTGGTGGCATCATTGAACTTATCGGCCTGGCAGCCTACATATGCCGAGATGTAGTAAGGATCTTCTTTCTTATCTGGCGCGGCCACATATGAGTTGGTAGAATAAGCCAGCGCCTTGCTCTCGCGGATGGTCTGGAACACGATAGCGCCCATATTGCCGCCAAAGTAGTTGTTGAACATATCAATGGCCGGTTGTTTGGCAGGGTCGTAACCCGGTATGTTCCTCACCCAGCGGATCTCGCTCTGCACCATATCGTAGTCGGCAAAGAGCACCTGGTTTTTATCCTGCGTGGTGAAAGCGTATACCCTTGCGGCAGGCGCAGGATTGAACATATGCGGCATCTTATGGTCGTTGACCATAGTAGCAGATAAAGCAGTCAATGACATAGGCCCGTAATAAGTGATGCGATGGCTATATTGCGACAGGCTGTGCAGCATATTCACCAGCTCCACGCTGGTGGTGGCCTGCAGCTCTTCGTTGCTCAGCACATTATTGAAAGGATTGTCTTTGCCATAGCGGGCATAGCTTACGAGGCCACTCATAATAGCGCCTTTGTTGTTCTTGGCATCGGCCCTGCTTTTGCTGATGCGGGCTTTGAGCGAGGCCAGCGCCTTGTCATCGGCCTGGCAATTGTTGAGTACATCTTCGAGCAGCGCCACGGCGGCAGGGAAATTCTCCTGCAAGCCTTCCAGGCTCACGGTGGTGTACTCATTATCGGCCCGCATATTGAAGCTGCAAGCGAGCTTGTAAAACTCTTTAGAGATGTCTTCCGCGCTCTTTTTATCTGTGCCGAGGAACTGGAGGTATTGCGCCGCAACAGCGAGCTTCTTATCATTCCAGGTACCCATCTTGTAGCGGTAAGACATGCGGAAGAGGCCATTCTCCTCATTATGCACATATAGTATCTCGGCAGGGCCGGCATTGCCTTTCTGCAGGTCTTTATCATAGTCTACCCATACCGGCTTTACAGGGTCTACAGGCATATTGATGATGTTCTTTACAAAAGCCGACTGCGAGTTGGAATTTGTTTCTACAGGGGTGATGGGTGGCTTCTCAACTTTTACAACACTCTTGTCTTCGCCTTTGCGCTTGTATATCACTACATAGTTATCAGCAAAGTATTTGTTGGCAAAATCAACAATGTCTTTCTTAGTGAGCCTGGAAAGCTGGTCGGTATAGGCCACATCATTGAGCCAGTCTTCTTCGCCGGTGAAAGCGCCCATCAGGGCAGATGCGCGCGAGCTGTATTTCTCATCCTGCTGCATCATGGCCTTCTTGGCATTGTTCACAATAGATACCAGCAAGTCATCATCAAAGTTGCCTTTTTTAAGATTTTCGATCTCGCCCAGCATCAGGCTCTTTACGTCTTCGAGGTTCTGTCCGAGGGTAGGTGTACCTTGCAGCTCCATGTAGCCGTAGTCTACCATCACCTCAGTACCGGCAGATGCGCGGAGTAGCTTTTGCTTTTTCACAAGGTTGAGGTCTATAAGGCCTGCACGGCCGTTTGTAAGTACCTGGCCTACGAGATCGGCCAGCAGGGCATCTTTGGAATGCACACCGGGCAGGCGATAGCCTATGGTCACAAACTCGGCATCAGGGCCATATACTTCTTTGGTAACAGGCGCAGCAATAGGCACCTCCGGCTTGAAGGTATATTTAGGTACAGGCTTAGCCTCGAGGCCGGCAAAATACTGCTCTACTTTTTTGATCATCACATCGGGGTCAAAATCGCCGGACACAATGATGCCCATGTTATTAGGCACATAGTAGGTATTGAAGTATTTGCGGATCTCCAGCAGGGAAGGATTTTTCAGGTGCTCTATCGTGCCTATGGTCGTTTGCTTGCCATAGTTGTGATTGAGGAACAGGTTAGCCATCAGCAGCTCATTTACCTTGCGGGGGTCGCTATCGAGGCCGCGGTTCTTTTCTTCGTACACTGCTTCCAGCTCGGTGTGGAAGATGCGGAACACCGGGTCTTTAAAGCGCTCAGCCTGCACTTTCAGAAATTTATCCACTGCATTTGCAGGTATGTCTTCTGTATAAACAGTTTCCTCATTAGAGGTGAAGGCATTTGTGCCTTTAGCGCCTATAGAAGACATCATCTTATCATACTCATTGGCAATGGCAAACTTAGCCGCCACGCCCGATGTGGAATCTATGCGGCGATAGATCTCTTTGCGCTTAGCCTCGTCCTTGGTGTGGTTGTACTCTTCGTACAGGGCATCTATCTTATCAAGCCATGGCTTTTCTTTAGCCCAGTCGAGCGAGCCATAGTTTTGTGTGCCTTTGAACATCATATGCTCCAGGTAATGCGCGAGCCCTGTATGATCGGCAGGGTCTGTTTTGCTACCGGCCTTGGTGGCTATATAAAAGTGCATACGCGGCTCCTTGGCGGTGGGGCTGAGGATGACGGTGAGGCCGTTCTGCAATTTGTAGAAACGGGCCTTCATGGGGTCGCCGGTAACATACTTATAAGTGTAGCCGGCAGACTTGGCTTCACTCCATTGGTGTGTATCGGCTGTTTCTTTGGCTGTTGCTGCCACGCCCGCACCCAGGCACAGGCATACAGCCGCGATCTTGATTGCTTTCATATTGCGCTTTTTTGGAAAACACAAAAGTAACAGAATATTTCACTAATATACAATATCGTACATGCAGACATCGCATTGCCTATTCTAAAAATATTGCTACTTTTAATAGACCAATCAAATCCTTATGCGTCAACTAATCTTCATCATACTTATCTGCGTGGCTGTGCAAGGCAAAGCACAAAACATATACATACAGCCTGAAATAGGGTATGGCATTACCAATGCCCATATAAAGGATTATTATAGCACACCATTGTCCACAAGTAGTGTAGGCTCCTATCATTACCAAATAAGCCTTGGCAAAACTTTGGGTCATTTAGTTTGGGGTACAGGTCTTTCTTTCCTGCGCACGGGTTTTGAGCATACTGTATCTAATATACCCGACCCATATGGCAGCACGGCCCAATATGGCAAGTATAACTGGTATTTCTACCATCTTGCACTGCCTTTGTATGCCGGTTACACATTTAGTGCTGGCAAGCGCATAAGAGTGACCCCTGCCATAGGCCCCGAAATAGCCTACAACTTAGGCGGTAGCGTGCAGCAGCCTGGCGAGCAAACAACCAACAATGTCGATGACTTCACTGCTAACCATAATACGCTCAGCATATTCGGCATGGCAAGGATAAATGTAGCATTCCGTTTGAACAAACAGCTCAGTATCGTATTGGCCCCGGAAGCATTGTACATGCTTACGAATTTTTACGCAACGCCGGGCAATATTGAGGGTTCAGCAACACAGCGTAACTATGCTTACTTATTTAATGCAGGTATAAAATGGCGCCCGGTGAGAAAAGTGAATATTCGTAAAAATGTAAAGGCCGGCAAATAAAATTATTGTCGGGTGGGATAGTCTATCCATTTGAAATCCCGTAAGTAAACTTGCATGTGTTACTTTAACAATTTCGCGAAAGACGATACTGTAAAAATCATTAACTTTATAGTAAAATAGCTTCTATGAGTGTCGCAGAATTAAAAGAAGAGGCAATACGGCAATTTGCAGTAAAAGTAGAATCCATGGAAGATGAAGCAGCATTGAAGGCTGTACTTGATTTTCTTAATGGAATACAAAACGGAGACATAAAAGACATTAATCTTTCCCGCCACTACAATGGCATTAAGGCACAACACGGCGAAGTACTTGATAAACTTGCAAAATGATAACCGAAGCGGATATTTTGCTGTTGCACGAATTTTCCATAATTGACTATGGCGGCGCAGTTGGCGTAAGGGATAGGAACCTATTATTATCTGCAATAGGACGGCCTTACCAAACATTTGATGGCAAGGGGCTTTACAGCTCACCACTTGAAAAAGCAGCCGCTTTGGGCGAAAGCCTCATTATTAACCATCCTTTCTTAGACGGCAATAAGCGCACTGCATTTCTTGCCATGTGGGCTCTCTTAAAAGAATATGGCATTGAGTTAGAGGTCTCCAATGATGACCTGTACCACTTTATAATTTCGATGTCTACAGGCGAAAGTAATTATGAAGATATAGTCGCCTGGCTGAGCAGTAAAATCAATAGAGCTACACAATAACTCGCGCCTGATCTTTACTTAAGCATGGTTATCAATATCTCTGTAGCCAGTATGGCTACCTGGTACAGCCTGCTATGCAGGAAGGTAAGCTGTTTCATTGGTTATATGATTGTCTGATCTGTGGTTACTTAATGTATGCTTGTTGATGATCTGCGAAATGATCTGCTCGGTCATATCGGGATAGTTGACGGCTATGGGCTTGCCTTCGCTGAGCCATTGGCCTATGGTCGCCATATATTTCTGGTCCAGTGTTTTTATTACTGTGGCTCCCATAGCGGCTGCGCCGGCAGCATTGCATTGCTGCTCGTATTGCGTGAGCATGGGTATCACCAGCACCTTCTTGCCGAGGTACATAGCCTCGGCAGGGCCTTCAAAGCCTGCGCCGCAGAGCACACCCGTGCTTGTAGCCATGCTTTCTATGAATGCACGGTTGTCTATTTTGCGTACCGATACATTGCCTGCGGTAAATGGTTCTTTATTGTGTTTGGAGAACACTTCCCACTTTGCCTGCGGAAATTTAGAAAGGTTCTTCACAATAGTTTCATCATCATAGGCAGGCAGGTAAACGGTATAGTGCCCGTTGTCAACAGGTGTAAGCTCGCGTATCTCTTTGCGGATGAGCGGGGTAAAAATATCGTCGCCGAAGTTCTTGAAATGAAAACCGTATGCGGCAGATACCGGGGCATAATGGCGCAGCACCAACTGACCCACAGGGTCGGCCAGCTTAGGCTTAGGTGCATTCTTGTGCAGCACAGCGCACTGGTGGCTCAGCGAGATGCACGGCAGCTTTTTACGTTTGCACGCCCAGGCCGATACCGGCTCAAAATCATTGATCACGAGGTCGTACTGCTCTACGGGCAGCTCCTTGATGTCTTTGAGCAGGCGCGATAGCTTCAGTTTGCGGGCGGTGTCCCATATGTCTACCCCGCCATGCTTGCCAAAGATGAAGCTCATGCCATACATGCGGTATTTTACCGGGAACGGAACATCCACATCGGCCTGTATACCACTGATGAGCACATCCACATCGCCATATTTCGAGAGTGCCGGATATACATCGCGCGCACGGCTCAGGTGACCGTTGCCGGTGCCCTGTATCGCAAAAAGGATCTTCATTGTATATAAGAGATAATAAGTGACTCTACTCTTTTCTATGCAGCCTCCACACCTTCCATGCCCTTTGATGGCTTCATATTGAGCTCCAGCATCAGGCTGGCCATCATTGCTTTGGCCGATTCTTTGTGCTGCTTCTTATTATTGATGTCTATGGCCTGCGCCACAGGGTCTTCCATGTAGTTGTATATGCGCCACTGCCCCGCATTATATTCCAGCGAGGTGAGGTTCTCTATCCAGTCGCCGGAGTTCATGTAAGTGACATGGCCCTTGGGTGTATTTACCTCTTTGATCTCGGGATGGTGTATGTGTCCGCAGATCACATAGTCGTACTTATTCTCAGCGGCTATATCGCAAACGGTTGCTTCAAAATTGTTGATGAACTTCACCGCGCCCTTCACACTATTCTTTACCTTTTTGGAGAGTGATATCTTGCCCCTGCCCATTTTGAGTGATACATAATTCACCAGGCGGTTAATGAGTATAAGGAAATCGTAGCCTATGGCGCCGAGCTTTGCCAGCCAGCGGCTATGCTGCATCACCACATCAAACACATCGCCATGAAATATCCACAGGCGCTTATCATCTATCTTTAAAGAGAGCTTATTGACAATGCGCAACGACCCGAGGTGAAAGCCTTTGAAGCGGCGCAGCATCTCATCATGATTGCCGGGTATGTAGTATACCGGCACCTCCTTGGCTATAAGCCCTATGAGGTGTTTCACGACCATCATATGAGTGGCAGGCCAGTAGCGCTTACTGAATTGCCAAACGTCTATAATGTCGCCGTTGAGTACTACCGCCTTGGGTTTGATACTTTTAAGGTATTGGAGGAGCTCGGTAGCATGGCAGCCGTAAGTGCCAAGGTGTATATCTGAAAGCACTACGATGTCCACTTCTCTCTTAGCCATTATTCTCTTCTTCGAAGTTTTTGGTTATACAAAATGACGACATTAGTATAAAGAGAATATTATGGTGGCATTAATTTAATATGAATTAAGGAAAGAGGATGTTTTGCTTACCGCAAATGAAGAGGATGGCATGGTGTATTTGTTTCACCCGTTATTTAAACTATTATGCAAAATACTGATCAAACCGGCGATAAGTGGGGTAATATAAGTGACTCCCTGAAAGTATCCATTGAAAAATGCCTGAAAGACATGGAGGCAAGAATTGCAGAACTTAATGAAGAAATGGTGAAATTCTACAGCAAATGGCTTACAAAAAAATACCACCTGGAAAGCAGTATTCAGGGGTCAATCTTCACCTTTCACACAAAGATTTGAACTGTTCGTCACAATTCTCTCGCAGATACAGCGCTTATCGCTTAATTTTATGTTAGAAACGCAACTATGACACCGAAATCATATAA
>CAIVKT010000337.1 GCA_903906615.1 uncultured Bacteroidota bacterium
ACCTCTTCGCGAATGCGGCGGATGAGCAGGTGGGCTGGGCTATCGTAGGGGAGCTGTATGGGCTGGCTGTCGCCGGGGAAGAAGATGGATTCCTCGCGCTTGGCCAGGCCCACGAGGGCCATGCGGCCGGTAAGCCCCAGCTTCTCTATGCTTTCGAGTGCGGCGCCGAGCTGGCCCTTGCCACCGTCTATGATCACGAGCTGGGGCAGGGGCTGGCCCTCATCGCTCAGGCGCTTGTAGCGGCGGTATACGACCTCGCTCATAGAGGCGAAGTCGTTGATGCCCTCCACCGTCTTGATGTGAAAATGGCGGTACTCTTTATTGGCGGGCAGGCCATTGCGAAACAGCACCATGGCTGCCACAGGATAAGACCCCTGGAAGTTGGAGTTATCAAAACACTCGATATGCGTGGGTATCTCCGATAGCTGCAGCGACTCCTGTAGCTCTTCCAGTACCTGCATACTGCGCTCTTTAGAGGTTTCGGTGAGCAACAGGGTCTCTTTCTTGCGCATATCCTGCATAAAGATCCCGGCGTTCTTAAAGCTGAGGTCCAGCAGGTTCTTCTTATCGCCGGCCTTGGGTATAGTCACTTTTATATCGGTGTCGGTAACGTCTATATCCATTGGTGCGATGACCTCGCGGGCTATGCTCTGGTGGCGCTCCCGCAGGGTATCAAGGGCGAGCGACAGCACATCGGCGTCCTCATCGTCGTCGGTCTTTTTGTCTACCTGTATGGTATTGGCGTGTATGATGCTGCCGTTGTTGACCATCAGGTAGTTGACGTAGTAATGGTGCTCATCGGTGAGCATACTGATAACGTCCACATTTTCCAGCCGCGGGTTCACGACCGTAGAACGGCTTTGGTACAGGAGCAAGGATTCTGTTTTCTTTTTAATGATCTGCGCCTTTTCAAACTCCATGTTGGCGGCATAGGCCTGCATCTCGTCCTTCAGCTCCTTGATCACTGCGCCTATATTGCCTTTGAGCACATGGCGCACCTGCTGTAGGTTGTCGCGGTAATGCTCTTCGGTCTGGAAGCCCTCGCAGGGGCCTTTGCAGTTGCCGAGGTGATATTCCAGGCACACTTTGAATTTGCCCTTCTGTATGTTGGCCGGTGAGAGGTTGAGGTTGCAGGTACGCAGGGGAATGTTCTGGCGGATGAGCTCCATCAGTTCACGCACACGGCCAAGACCGGTAAACGGGCCGAGGTATTCGGAGCCATCGCGGATGAGCCTGCGGGTGAAGAACACCCGTGGGAATGGTTCCTTTTTAATGACAATGTAAGGGTAAGATTTATCGTCCTTCAGCACTATGTTGAAGCGTGGCTGGTAGTGCTTGATGAGGGAGTTCTCCAGCAAGAAAGCATCATGCTCCGAGTCTGTAACCGTGAAGTCTATACCCGCAATGAGGGAGACGAGCTTGCGGGTCTTAAAGCTGTCGAGGTTTTTATTGAAGTAGGAAGTTACCCGTTTGCGCAGGTCTTTGGCCTTGCCCACATACAGCAGCTCTTTATCATGCGCATAGTATTTGTAGCAGCCGGGCTGGTGCGGTATGGATTGTGATAGTTTGCTGAATTCTTCCTTCGTCATAACATATTCTTTTTCACAAATTCAGTGGAGTGGGTGGGTGCTATCGCATAAAGGTATATTCCGTAACGGTAAATTTCTTGCTGCCCAACATGGGCTTTTCATCATTTTGTATCTGTATGGTCTTCATGGGTGAGTAGTAGAGTTTTTGCACGGTGGTATTCATAAAGGTCTTTTTGTAGGTTTCTACATATATGCCCTTCACTTTGCTGCTCACATCGTCTATGGTGATGAGCAGTTTTTGGGTAAAAAGGTCTTCGTCATTGGCCTGGTAAAAAAAGTTGTGCGTTTCATCTTCCCGGTCATCAAACTGAGTGAAGGTGTACTTGCCTATGAATTTGCGGTCGCTGATGTCGGCATCAAAGAAGGCTTTGAAAATAGGGGCCCAGCTGATGGTATCCGAGTTGGTCATGCTGCTATCGGGCTTGCCGTTATTTATCCGCACCGACTTAACGATGAGGAACGGCTCACCCGAAAAGGTGTTCCACTCATCGAGTGCAAACTGCTTGATAGAGAAGTAGTTGCCCTTAATGTCGTTAGTATCGACTGCTGCTTTTTCTTTCTTTTTGCAAGAAGCAACGGCCAGTAATACGAGCAACAACCCTGCGTAATATCTAAAAGGTATCTTCACGGGTTAAAATTAATAAAGTTGGGGGAATATGTACAATGTAGTATTTGAAAGTATAAATTTGCCATAGATATTGTTGTATGCCTGTAATAAATAATAAAGGAGAAGAAATATTTACAGATGTGTCGTTGCATCCCGGGGAAGTATTGGATATGGAGCTACAGGCGAGAGAGATAAAGAAAGCATCATTTGCGTTGCAATTGGGTATAAAGCCCGGGCACCTAAGCGAGATATTGCACGGCAAGCGGCATGTTAGCGCTGCCATTGCTTTGCGGTTGGAAAAACTGCTGGATATACCTGCCGAATACTGGATGCGTGTGCAGGTTTATTACGACTTGTTTGTAGAAAGGAATAAGCAATCTGTAGCTGCATAATAAGGTTATTATTTCTCAACAAATCCTCCTCACAGAATACTATTTTTGACCCTGCCATGAGCCAAGACCTATTCCGTAAAAAGACGCTGGAGCACATCAACCATGAGGTTGCCGAGGGGCTTATTGATGGCCACGGCAGCAGTATGCGCAAGGTGCTTACCGTGCGCGACCTTACTTTTATGGGCATAGCGGCCATTGTAGGGGCGGGTATCTTCTCTACTATAGGCAAGGCCAGCTTTGATGGCGGGCCGGGCATTATCCTTTTATTTCTGTTTGTATCTGTGGCGTGCGGGTTCTCCGCTATCTGTTATGCCGAGTTTGCGAGCATGGTGCCGGTATCGGGCAGCGCGTACACTTATTCTTATGTGGCCTTTGGCGAAATAATCGCCTGGATCATAGGGTGGGACCTGCTGATGGAATACGCTATAGGCAATATAGCCGTAGCCATATCGTGGAGCGATTATTTCTGCTCATTGGTCAATAGTATACATATAGGCTCTTTTCGGCTGCATATACCCGAGTATCTCGCAACAGATTATTGGACGGCCAAAGATGGCGCTACTGCTGCCGCCAAACTGGCGTGGGCCAATGCGCCGCAGATAGGCAGCCTGCGGTTCATCTGCAACGTGCCTGCGTTTATGATCACTGCGCTCATAACCTGGGTCATCTACATTGGTATCAGGGAGTCCAGGCGGAGTACCAATATCATGGTTATACTGAAGATCGCCATTATACTGCTGGTGATGATAGCGGGCTGCTTTTATGTGAATACGGCCAACTGGACACCCTTTCTGCCCAATGGTATAGGCGGAGTGCTTACCGGCACATCGGCGGTGTTCTTCTCTTACATCGGGTTCGATGCCATATCCACCACAGCAGAGGAGTGCCAGAACCCGCAGCGCGACCTGCCGAAGGCTATGTTCTATTCGCTCATCATTTGTACGGTGGTGTATGTATTAGTTGCATTGGTGCTTACCGGTATGACGAGCTACACCCACCTGAATGTGGGCGACCCATTGGCCTACGTATTCAGTACCATGAACAGTAAGTGGGCTAATTATATAGCCGGCATTATATCTATCAGCGCTGTTATTGCCACGGCCAGTGTGCTGCTGGTATTTCAGCTCGGGCAGCCGAGAATATGGATGAGCATGAGCCGCGATGGCCTGCTACCGCCTATATTTGCGCGTATACACCCTAAGTATAAAACGCCTTCGTTCTCTACCATTCTCACCGGTTTTGTGGTGGGTGTGCCTGCCTTGTTTATGAACCTAACGGTGGTGGTAGACCTTACGAGTGTGGGTACTTTGTTTGCTTTTGTATTGGTATGCGGGGGCATACTGAAACTGCAAAACGACCCCAACCGCCTGCAAAGCAAATTCAAAACACCGTATGTAAATGGTAAGTGGATAGTGTTGGTGATGTTTGTAGCCTCTATCGTATTGTTCCAGAAATACTATCCGGGGGGCTTTAGCGGCTACCTTAATTTTAATGATGCAAAAGGGCATGTGACGTGGGAGGTGATCCACACCAAGGTGCCGTTCTTTTTGTTTGGCATTACCTTCCTGGTCACGACCATTCTTTCGTTCATTAAGAATTTTTCACTGATACCTGTACTGGGATTTTTGTGCTGTACCTATCTGCTGTCCGAATCAGGTACTACCAACTGGGAGCGGTTCCTGATATGGCTGGTGGTGGGACTTGTACTTTATTTTGTGTATGGGTTTAAGCATAGCAAGCTAGCCGTTCGACAAGGTCTCGATGACAAGGAAGATGCTATTGATAGGTTGAAAGGTTAGGTTCGTTCGATAAACTCAGGAAGATGTTGGTAGGCCAATGGGTTAATCAAGGTTAATGTGATCATGTACAAAAAAAGTATCTCTTACCTTTGCGTATGCCTTTAAAGAAAGCGGATATTGCCATTATGGCCTTTTGCACTGGCCTTATTGTTGCGAATCTTTACTATTGCCAGCCACTCATCGTTCTTATTGCCAAAGACTTTCATATAGATACGAATGTTGCGGCCCGGCTCAATTATATAACGCAGGCGGGCTATGCAGCGGGGCTGTTGTTCATAGTACCCATCGGCGACCTGGTGGAGCGTAAGAAACAGATACTGATCATTAATAGTGCCGTAGTAGTGTCGCTTATAACGGCAGCAATAGCCCCATCTTTTTTTGTATTGGAGGTAGCCAGCTTTTGTATTGGCTTCACTACCGTGGTGCCGCAGTTAATATTGCCACTTGCGGCCCACCTGGGCGAGCCTGAACGCAGGGGAAAGATCATAGGGTCCATTATGAGCGGGCTGCTGCTGGGTATCTTATTGTCGCGCACGGTGAGCGGGCTTATAGGCGCTGCCTGGGGGTGGCGGGCTGTATATGAATTGGCCGCCGTTGTATGCACATTATTGCTGGCGCTGATGGCCATACGGTTCCCCAAAAGCCAGCCCGACTTCAAAGGGACTTATGGCCAGTTGATACGGTCATTGGCATCGCTGTTGCCACAGCCTGTGCTACAGGAGGCTTGCATGATCAATGCGCTGGGCTTTGCGACTTTCGGGGCATTCTGGGCGACTATGGTATTGTATTTATCCGGTGCGCCTTTCCATTACAACAGTGGGCAGATAAGACTGTTCGGGCTGGCGGGCGCTGCCGGTGCGCTTGCTGCGCCTATAGCAGGCCGCTCGGGAGATAAGGGAAATCCACGGAGCGCTATACTCATAGGCATAGTTATGATACTCACAGGATTTGTGCTGTTTTACTTTTTCAGCACATCGATTGCAGGGCTTATAGCCGGGATATTGTTGCTCGATTTTGGATTGCAGGCCATACATATTTCCAACCAGACACGTGTATATGCGCTGATACCGGAAGCCCGCAACAGGCTGAATACTATTTACATGACCATCACCTTCACAGGTACTGCATTAGGTTCAGCGTTTGGTATATGGCTGTGGCACTTCGGAGGATGGCCTGCATTCTGCATCGGGGGTATGTCGCTGATGGTTGTTGCTTTGGCTATTTATGGTTTATATCACAGGCGGCTTACGGCCATATACCGGGCAAAGGTGGGGCTTTAATCTCCCTTACTTTCTTCCTGGCTTTCGTGGAGGTCTCCGCCGAGGCTATAGTAGTTGTTCTCTTCGTCTTCTTCGCCTATCAGCTCATCGGCATCATCGGCGCCGCTGCCGGGTACGTCCAGGTCTTGCCCGCTGAGGTCGTTGGTGATGCTGCCGGCTTCATTGAGCGGATCGCCATCTTCATCACTGCTATCCAGCGATGAGCGCATCAGGCTGGCACTGTCCGGTGTATCAATATTATGGTCGGCGGCATCCAGTATGGCCAGGTCTTCGGGGGTTACATCGGCATCAGTGTCTGATGTGGTGGTGGTAATGTCATCCTCGCCCGGCTCGTTGTTATCCGGGTTTACGGCATCATTCAGGTCATCACGCATTTGGCGGCCATTGTTGTTGCCTGATCTGGTTATATCATCCTGTGCAGGGTAGTGTGGATAGCCCGGCAGGTTATCTTTCTTATTCTCGTTGCTCATGGTGCTTTGTTTGCTGTCAAGTAGACAAAACACATGCCATGGGGCGAGGTTATAATGGCCCTACCTTGCCATCAGGGTGTTGGCCCCATTTGATGTCGCGGCCCATAGTGCCTTTCAACCTTTGCCAGAAACTTTCTTTTTCTGTAATGGAGGTGAAATTACCGGCTTTGGCGGGAGTGGGGTCTATCGAGGGGTTTAGCTGGCTGTATTGTGCAAGTGTGTCTGTCACAAACGGCAGCAGGTATATGGGGCTTTCAAACCGTTTGCGGGTAAAGCCCTTCAGCATTGCCGACTGAAACGGATCGGTGGCGAGGGCTATGGACTTGAAGCCTTGTTTTTGTGCCAGTAGGTAGGAGTAGTAGACGTTCTCTGTGCTGTGCCGGGCCTGTGTTTCGTAAAAGATATGCGCCCGGGGGATGCCCAGTTTTTCGGCATATAGTCCCATAATAATTCCTTCGTAATAGGAACTGTAGACTGATGACCCTGAGTAGATGACATTTTTGGCGTAGCCATTTTTGTATAGCACATAAGACCACAGCACACGGGCTTTCATGATGGAGTCCCAATGGCCATTATTGAATGGTACCCCCGGTACTATGATGGCATCGAAAGGCTTGATGGCCGCTGCTGCCGCAAAACGTTTTGCAGGCCCTTTTTTAGGTGTTATACATCCTATGAGTTGTGCGGTGGTCATACACACAATAATAAACAATGAAATGCGGAAAGCTGGCCTCAAATGGTATAGTATACTGCTAAATTAACGATTTTTATACCGGAAGATATTTCCTCGACTAAATGTACTGATAGCAGTCTTTAGCTCACCTGCTCAATCATTACCGGCTATATCGCGGGTACTGCGGATGAGGCCGATACCCGCAAAGAAAAAGATAAGACCGATGACACAGCATGTGCCGATCAGTTTCATATTGTGTTCGCCTGAGGAGTGGTTTACGAAGTTATAGGCCGCGAACAGCAGCCCTAATACGCCCAGCATCGTCAGTATCACACCTATTGCCCGTTTTTCCATGATCAAGTTTTTGATTATTACTATAAATAGTGTGCCTGTGCTAACATGTGGGCAATTTTTTAATGTGCATTGTTGTTTTTTGCTATTTAATTTTAAGGATTTGATAAGAAATTACGCGGTTACCTAAACGCCTGTTTCTGTAAATTGCATAACTAAAACCAAACATTATGGGACTTCATTTGGGGGATACCGTTCCCGATTTTAAAGCAAGCACTACCAATGGCGATATCAGCTTTCACGACTACCTGGGCGATAGCTGGGGGGTGCTGTTCTCGCATCCCGCCGATTATACGCCGGTATGCACCACCGAGCTGGGCCGCACAGCACAACTTAAAGATGAATTTGCCAAGCGCAATGTAAAGGTGCTGGCCGTAAGTGTAGACCCGCTGGATAAGCACCAGGGATGGGTAAATGACATTAACGAAACACAAAACACAACAGTGGATTTCCCGATCATAGCAGATGCCGACCGCAATGTGGCAACGCTGTATGATATGATACACCCCAACGCGTCGGCCACCGCTACCGTGCGCTCGCTGTTCGTTATAGGGCCGGATAAGAAGCTGAAACTCTCGATCACTTATCCTGCATCCACAGGCCGCAATTTTGTAGAGGTGCTGCGTGTGATAGATTCACTGCAACTGACCGCCAACCACAGCGTAGCCACGCCCGCCGACTGGAAGCATGGCGAAGACGTGATCGTAGTGCCGGCAGTAAGTACCGAAGATGCGCAAAAGAAATTCCCCAAGGGCCTGCGCATTGTAAAGCCTTACCTGCGCTACACCCCGCAGCCTGACCTGAATTAATGAGCCTTTTGATGAACAATCAGGGCCGCATCTTTTTGAGGATGCGGCCCTGATTGTTTTTACAACCTGGTCTGTTTTACCTCACGATCACCTTCTGCATATACCTGCTGCCATCG
>CAIVKT010000338.1 GCA_903906615.1 uncultured Bacteroidota bacterium
AGCTATTGGTCACAGTATACGTTATGGTAACTGTGTCGGCTGTTACGCCTGTTATCACTCCACCTGCTGCTGTGGCTGCGCTGCCGGTGCTGTGCCATGTGCCGCCGGTAGTGGCATCGGTGAGGGTGGTGTGCGCACCTGCGCATACAGCTGTAGCGCCGCTGATGCCGGGTACTACCGGTACATCATTCACCAATATCCTTTTAGTGGCTGTTGCCGATCCGCACATATTAGTGGTGGTGTAGATGATGGTCTCGGTGCCTGTTGCCAGGCCAACCACTGTACCGGAAGAACTGACTGTAGCAATGCCACTACCAGCGGTACTCCACGCGCCACCGGCTGTGGTGTCTGCTAACGAAAGGAGGCTGCCACGGCACACACTGTCGAGCCCTGTGACCACACCCGCATGTGGCAGTGGGTCAACAGATACCGAATAAGGAGCTGTAGCTGTGCCACAAAGATTAGTGACTGTGTAAGTAACCAAGGCCAGGCCGGAGGCTGTGCCGGTAACTATACCCGAAGAAGAACCGATAGTGGCTGTACCACCGGATATACTCCACACACCACCAGCAGAGGCATCGCTGAGTGTAACTGCTGATGTAACACATACAGTAGGTGTGCCAAGTATAGTGCCACCAGTAGGGTAGCCTACAATAGTAACAGGATAAGTAGCTGCTATACTGCCGCAGGCATTGGTAACGGTATAAGAAATAGTAGTAGAGCCTGCACTGGCCGGGGATACATCGCCATAGGCATCAACCGTAGCGACGGAGGTTACAGTACTGCTCCAGGAGCCGCCCGCAGCGCCATCAGAGAACACCCCAATGCCGCTGATACAGATAGGGGATACGCCTGAAATAAAGCCTGCATCAGGCGCGCCGTCTACAAGTATAGTGGCCGTAGCGGCGGCAATGCCGCAGCTATTGCTAACGGTATAAGATATGACGGCAACCCCGGCGCCGCGCCCGGTAAGCAGCCCGCCGCCGCTAATGGTTGCATAGGCAGGCGTTGCGCTGCTCCAGCTACCGCCCGTTGCGCCATCCGTGAACAGCGCTGTGCCACTGATACATATTTCGGACGATGTGCTGCTAATGGAGCCTGCATCAGGCAAGGGGTTGACGGTAATAGCAAATGAATCTGCTGCCGTGCCGCAAGAAGAAGTGACCGTATAGATGATATAATCCGGGCCTAATGATGCGCCATAAATAGCTCCTGCGCTGCTGATGGTTACATTGCCGGTAGCGGTACTCCAGGTGCCTCCGGGTACGGTTTCAGTAGCTGTACCGGAGGAGAACTGGCAGATGGATAGCGGGGCGGTGATGGTGCCGGGTGTGCCGCTCACAGTTACCGTTAGCGTAGCTGCGGCTGTGCCGCAACCATTTGTAACGGTATAATAAATACTGGCTGTGCCTGATGTTCCCCCGGTAACAGAACCATCGGTGCCGATAGCAGCTATAGTTGTTGCTGAACTACTCCATATGCCACCTGTTGTGGCATCTGTTAATAGTGTAGTTGCGCCATGGCATATTATTGTCCCGCCGCCGCTTATTGTTCCTGCATTAGGTAGGGCATTAACGGTAACGATAACGGTCATGTAAGTAGTATCAATACTGTCGGTGGCATAAACGATAAAAGAGTCAACACCTGAAAAGCCTGTAGTGGGTGTATATGTTAGTCCTGTAGGGGTGAGAAGACCTCCTGTTGCATGTGCTGAATATGGGAATCCACCTAATGTGCCATTTAAAGGAGATGTTGACATGTACCACCTTTCGGAATCCGACGAAACGCTATCAAAAATAGCGAGTGTTGAATTCAAAGAACTGGCAACTGAAATTTTCACAAACAGCAATGGTGTCTTTGGGCGCGTTGATAAATTGTAGCGCTGAGTCTAAATAATAGACTTCAGTTAGGTCGAGTGCAGTATGTGAATCATCATAACCACCAAATAGGTATATTTTATTATTAACAGTAGCAACAGCCATAGCCGAACGGTTGCTAAGCATAGATAATTTTGTTTCCCAAGTAGAAGTTGTTGTATCGAATTTATTATTTGTTGAAACGTTAGGTACATAAGGATCTGATGCTGAGCCGGGAGCTCCTCCTAAATAATAAATACTATTATACAAGACTGCAACTGCACCACCAAAACGTGTAAAGGGTAAACTTACACCTGATGACCATGAATCTGTAGCTGTATCATAGACGTAATTATCTGAATAGTATGAAGTGAGCACATCATTTTTACCTCCTATTAAATGTAGTTTTCCATCAACAACTGCACAGCCATCAATTTGCTGTCTGCCTATAGGTATAGGAGCTTTTGTAACCCAAGTATCAGTCGCAGGATCATATAC
>CAIVKT010000339.1 GCA_903906615.1 uncultured Bacteroidota bacterium
ATAGAAAAATACCCAAGCAGAGCTGCCGACCCAAAACTGGGCGAAGTGATCTTTAACGAAAACTGTGCCTCCTGCCACGGCAAAGACGGGCAAGGACAACTAACCCCCGATTCTGCAACTTATACCTACCCGCCACTATGGGGGCCACACTCCTACCAGGTAGGCTCCAGCACATACAGGGTAGTAAAGATGGCCAGGTTCATCAAAGCCAATATGCCCGATAAAAAAGCATTCTGGTACAAACCATTCCTCACTGATGAGCAAGCCATAGACGTTGCCGCCTTCATCAACGACGACAGCATACATTTTCACCCTTTAAAGAAAGACAAAACAGTTGTTGACTACCCCGATTACAGCAAGAAGGCTATTGACTATGGCATAGGGCCATTTACAGACACCTTCTCTGCCCTGCAGCACAAATACGGGCCATACCAGCCCATCATCGATTACCACAAAGCACACAACATTCCTGTCATCTGGTAATGCACTTTTAAATTATTGTACACAATAAAAGATGCCCCGCTTCCGAAAACAGCGGGGCATCTTTTGTTTGGTGACCTCGTCAAGGCAGCAACTATTGCTTCCTGCCCACGACCCATGTATTATGTGGATACCGTGCGTTGCATAATTGCGCTGCGAATCTATGCGATAAGCCTATAAAGATGTACACAGTACAGACACAAAAAAAGCCACCTGATCAATTGACCAGGTGGCTTTATATTTTTGATTCAAATACACTCATTGAGCCATTACGCCATTGAGTAATTGAGCCATTTAAAATTATTCATCGCCAATGCTCAGGTGCATTACCGCGCGCCTGTTCTTCAGCCTTCCTTCATCACTATCGTTGCTTGCTGCGGGATCTCCTTCGCCATGGCCGGCTATTTTGATGCGCTTAGGGTTCACGCCCAGTTTCACCAGGTGCGCCTTTACTGCTTCTGCGCGCCTCTTAGACAAGCCTTTGTTGTATGCCTTAGTACCGGTGTTATCCGTGTAACCATCTACCACTACTGTTGCGTCCTTGTCTGCATTCAGCTTCTTCACGGCTTCTTCAAGCACAGGGTAAGAAGAATGGTGGATAACAGTTTTGTTCACTTCAAACAATATCGGTGTCGATACTTTTATCGGCTCCACAGCAGGCTCTGGTTTTGGATAAGGGCACCCATGGTTCTCTACCGGGCCGGCCACATCAGGGCACTGGTCTTCATTATCAGGTACGCCATCGCCATCCGTATCAGGGCAGCCTTTGAATTGGGCCAGGCCAGCCTTATCCGGGCATGCGTCATCCTTATCAGCTATACCGTCACCATCGCGGTCGGGGCAGCCATGCAGGGCCACACTACCGGCCTGGTAAGGGCAGGCATCTTCCTTATCAGGTATGCCATCGCCATCACTATCAGGGCAGCCGTGGAATTTCACTAAGCCGGGTACACGCACACACGAGTCTTCGTTATCAGGTATGCCATCGCCATCTGTATCAGGGCAGCCATGGAAGTATTCTACACCATATACATACGGGCACCAGTCTTCCCTGTTCGGTATACCGTCATGGTCGCTATCCTTACCCTTGCCCAGGTAGATACGAAGGCCCACATTAAGGCCATAGGTCTGGTTGTTGCTGGCAGTAACGCTATTCATCACTGAGCTGTAATCACCTACTTTATTGGTCAGCTCATAACCGTTGGTAGCTGTGTTTTTGAATGGCTGATAGATGTAGTACACACCAAGGTTCAATGCTATGTTGTCGTTAAAATAATAGTTGACAGAAGGTTGCAGGATCAAACCCACAGAGCCTGCAGTATAGGATACAGCGCCTGAATTGCTGTTCGGGTGCTGGTTGAGGCCTACGTTGTAGCCGAGGTTGCGCAATGTGGTGTTGAAATAACTGTTCAGGTCAGAGCGTGTTGCGTATTCAGCCTTGGTCAGCAGGTGATCTGTTGTGGCAGGAGTTGCAGCATTATCATACACTGCGGTAACGTCACTTCCCGAGCCGGTGAATTTGTATATCGCCTCATAATCAAACGTCGCATTGCTGCTGTATGAATTCCTCATTTGCAGGTTGAACAATGCACCCGCATCAGCAGTAAAACCGATCCTCTTGGAGAACCTGTGCTTGTACTTCAGCACCAAAGGGATATTGATGTTGGTGATCTTCACATTTTCCTCAATAGGGCCATCGGCTGTGATCAGCTGGCGGAAGGTATTGTGGTTAGCATCTGTCGACTGGTACTCTACATGATACTGATCCAGGGTCAGGTTGCCCTGCTGGCCAAGATACATAAACCCTGTACCTATGCCCCAGTTGTTCTTCTTGCCGAAGAAATAACCCACCTGTGCATCAAATCCATAGGAATGGCTTTTGCCGAATGTAAGGTTGCCTGTGTTGCTCACACCTGCAATACTGTTGTTATAATTTCCTATGGTTTTGGCCGTAGTCAGGTCTTCGCTCAATCCTCCTGCAAGGAAGTTGATATCAACAACCCAATGGGATAAAAGGCTGTCCGGTGCGAAACACTTTCTTTTGCAGTTAAGCCCGCTGGGGCCACCCTGTGCAAATGCTGACGAGGCTATGCCTGATGCAAGCAATAAGAACAATAACTTTTTCATTTATAGTGTGTGTTTGTTATTAACTGATTAGTTTTTGATGAACCTTGTAGCCGATATTTTAGCGCCGTCACGGTAGCAATCTATGAGGTAGCAACCTGCAGGCAGGCTCTGCACTTCAAAACTAGCCTTGTGGTTCTGCATATCTGTGCTGCTTATCTTCTGGCCCAGGATGTTCACTATCTCGGCACGGTAGCTGCCTTCGGTAGTGGTGCTGATCTCTACATTTACTATACTGTTGGCAGGGTTAGGATATACCTTTACATCAGTACCATCAGCAGCGTTCACATTGGTGATGGCTGTTGGGGTGTTGAAGTAAGATTTCTGCATACAGCCATCCTTAGTAGTGATCACCCAATAGTACCTGTGGTCCTGGTCCAGCGCGCTGATGATATAGTTAGGGCGTATCTCGCCGACCAGCAATGTGGAATCAAGCGTAGTGGCATCGTCATAGCCCCACTGGTAAGTGTCTTCGTTATCCACCAGGCATATCAGCTGCTTGTCGAAATAGATGATCTGCGGGTTGTC
>CAIVKT010000340.1 GCA_903906615.1 uncultured Bacteroidota bacterium
AAGGTATAGTTATAAATCAATTTTTGCAAATTTCTGATGTTTTTTAGTGAGCAGCGGCGATAAATATTGGTCAAAAAATCGCGGTATTATCTACAAGATAGAGCAAAAAAGGTGAGCCGAGGCTCACCTTTTTCTATAAAATATATTGCGCGAAAATTACGCTGCGGTGGTGTCTTTTGGTTTCTTCATGATGGCGTATACTTCTATAAAGAAGCCAAGCAGGATGACTATAGGCGCAACAGTGATGCGGCGGAAGCTATAGATCTCTTCGTAATGGAACTCGTGCGGGTTGGCGCTCTTGCCGCCCGACATGAGCAGGAAGCCGATGAAGATAAGCGCTACGCCGCCTATCATCCACATATAGTTCTCCTTATCAAACAGGAAAGCCTGGTATTCCTTTTTAGGAGCAGGTGCATAAGATGATTTGCTTGCAGCAGGGCGTGGAGGTGGCGGTGGTGTTGCCGGCTGTTGTGTTTTTTGTACTGTAGACATATAAATAGTATAAATTGTTTATAAAGAATGTTAGTGAAACAAGGGCCACTAATGCCGGACAATATTACCGAATTTTTGAGAAACAGGCACGTTTTCCAGGTTAAAGTATGTTAATAGGGACTAATACAGGTCATCTACGTGCATTTTCAGGTATTTGACCACTGAGCGGTGTGTACTGATCATAGATATAAAGATACCCAGCACCACCATGCCCAGCATGAGGATGGCCAGCAGCTTAGGGTCGTTGAGCGATGCCAGCGCGGGTAGCTGCGCCCCGGCAAAAGACATGACCGCCCAAAGGCCGATGACTGCTACGATACCACTGATGAGGCCATTGAGAAATGCGCGCATATCGAACGGACGGGTGATGAAGGAGCGTGTAGCGCCCACCATCTGCATGGTTTTTATGATAAAGCGGTTGCTGAACATAGCCAGGCGCACCGTATTGTCTATAAGGAAGATGACCACTATAAGCAGCAGCACAGATATGCTGCCCAGTATGTACCCTATCTTGCGCAGGTTGCTGTTCATGGTATCTACTACCACATTGGGCCATGTTACATCGCGTACCACATTGCTTTGCAGTATGAACTGGCGCACCTTGGCCAGGCTGTCTTTGTTCACATACTCTTCGTGCAGCTTCAATGATACCGAGGTGAAGAGGGGGTTGTAGCCCAGGAAGTCGATGATGTTGCCACCCTCTACTTCGCTTTCCATCTTTATCGCTTCTTCTTTGGTGATGATGCGCGAGCTCATCACAAAGGGCTGTTTATCCAGTATGGATTGCATGCGCTGCACATTGGCATCGGAGGTATTATCGTGGAAGTCCACATTCACTTCAAGGTCTTCTTTAAAAGCCCGGGAAAGCGCGCGGCCATTGATGAGCAGCCAGCCCAGCACCCCCAGCAAAAAGAGTACCAGCGCCACGCCCATGATGGCATTGAAGTAAGTAGGTTTCGCTTTTTTGCCTGTCGCCATTAGTGGTTAATTCAGTTGCGGGTATTAATATACGCGCACGTTGTTCAAAAATATAAAAAAACACGGGCATTTTGGCGGCGGTTGCACCTATTTAACAAAATGCGTGTGCTTAGAATATGGAAACCTCCGCATAAATAACAGGTAATGCGCCGGGGTAAACGGTTAAAACCGTTATAGACCATTTTCTTTTTTTGTACCCACGGTTGAAACAGTGGGCTATGTTACACCTAATGTTGCTTATTAATTCGCTTTCTTCTTTTCTACCTTTTTCTTTTCAGGTTGCGGCATCAGAGTTGTGAACGCAACAGAGGTATCGGCGGCTGGTGCGGCGCCTTTTACATTCAACTGGGTAGGGCCTGCCTTTATCACCACACCGGTAACCATCAT
>CAIVKT010000341.1 GCA_903906615.1 uncultured Bacteroidota bacterium
ATATCTATCGCAAATCTCTCCCTGCTGTCGGCTATCGCGGCGGGGTTCATGTACAGTGCGTTAAGGCCGCTCCAGTTACCGGTAGACACACCCAGGTTATACTGTCCGTTTACGGCAGATGAAAGAAGCACACCGGCAAATAAAAAGTATAAGTTTTTCCGCATCAAAACACATTTATTGTATGCTGCAACACAATACAGCAAGGCACATAAGCCACTAAATTAATATTATAACCCGAAAAACTAAAATATAGCAGATATTATATTTCGTCTCCCTTTTTACCCGCTTTTTTAAAGATAGGAACACAGCCGCCAAAGTAAGCTCCAAACCCATGCTGGTTGCTGCTGAAAAGGGCCATCATATCATCGCTGCCAAAAAAGAAGCCGCCTATACGAAAGCCCAGCCCCATTTTCATATCCCCGGCAAGCGAGCTATAGGTGATGGGCAGCGCTACGCTCAGCAGCTTCATATCATACCGTGGGGTCAGCGTTACCTGATTGTAATAGGAGTTGCCGAAATTCTGCCTGTTGGCCAGGTTGGCTATATAGGTTAGGTTGGCAAAAAAGTGGCCATGTATCTGGTAGTCGGCGCTCAGTACCATGGCTGTAGGCAGGTATACCTTGGTTTTCTTTGAGCCTGTATCTGCGGTAAAACCCTTCGACACTACATAATTCCGGAAGTCGTTGTAATCTTTGATGTGGTCCGATAGGCCTTGTCCCGTAAGATAGCCGTTACCGGTCACATCTACTGCAAAGCTGTTTTGCGCCTTATACGTTACATGCCCAATATCTGTTACGGCTACCGATGCGCGCAGCTTATGCGCATTGGCATCTTTGTCCCCGCCATCTATCTTGTAAGTATAAGTAGCGCCAATATCCATACCAAAACCGCTCCCTGCATTACCGCCAAAAAAGGAACTCAGCACATTTGATGAATTAAGTCCGTTACTGAACGCATTATCCGCGCTGATCACATTGCTCGCAAATTCCAGGTCAGAGTGAGATGCGTAAAAAGAGTCACTGTTGGCTGTATAGCTCACATCCAGGTTATTACCCTTCAGGCCCAGGTAATCCACACCACCTATATAGCGCAGCGTCACACCTGCTTTTATTTGGTTGTTATCATCCTCCCATGGCACCAGCGCATAGCTCAGCCCTACCTCGCTCCATATATTAGCAGTCCAGTTAAATTTACTTGTCTGGAAATTATAAGTACCGTTTTGGTGGTCGGGACTGGAAACAGTCTGGTATAGCGACTGGTCAAAATTATTGAACTGGTTCATCACGCGTACCCTCGTAGTCAGCGCAAAGCTCATCTGGTGATCATCATTCAGCCCTATCAGCACGCCGGGGCCGCGTATCTCTGCGGCAGGTATCAGCATATTAAAGGTTTTGCTGCCGGAGTTGGTGAAGGAATTGGTACTGGTGCTGCCCAGGTCGCTCAGCTTCGCAAAAGTACCGAGGCTGTTATCCGCACTCACACTCACCGATATAATGTTCACCGTTACCTTTTCCTTACAGCCCGCTATATTCGCAGGGTTCAGGTACAAGCTGTTGATGGTGTTGTAATCGCTGGTGGCTACGCCAAAATAGCGCTGCGCATCTGCAGTGGCCACACATCCCATCAATACTAACAGGCACATACTTTTTATACGCATAACGAGCTATTTGTATGCAATTTACAAATTGTACTAATCAATAGTATTGTTCTTATATTATTTCAGCGCCCGCTTATATAACTGTATCACATTCTCCAGCCCGTAATAAAGCGCGTCTGATACCAGTGCATGCCCTATAGACACCTCCAGCAGGCCGGGTATCTGTTGACTAAAGTAGCCAAGGTTGTCCCTGTCCAGATCGTGGCCGGCATTGATGCCCAGTTTATGTTGGTTAGCTGCGTTTGCGGCAGCTATATAAGCGCCTATCGCATCTTCTTTGTTTGTATGGTAATTCCGGGCGTAGTCTTCAGTATATAATTCCACCCTGTCTGTACCGGTTTCAGCAGCGGCAGCTACCAGCGCCTCCACCGGGTCCACGAATATAGACACCCGTATACCTGCCTTTTTAAAAACGCCTATTATCTGCCGCAGGTAGTCGCGCTCCTTTATGGTGTCCCAGCCATGGTTGCTGGTCAGTTGCCCCGGCGCATCAGGCACCAGTGTTACCTGCGTAGGTTGTACATCCAGCACCAGTTGCACAAACTTATCCTCCAGCGGGTTGCCCTCTATATTGAACTCTGTGGTCACCACTTTCTTCAGGTCATAGACATCTGCATACCGTATGTGCCGCTCATCGGGCCGCGGATGCACCGTTATACCATCTGCACCAAAATGCTGGCAGTCTATGGCCACCTTCACCACATTGGGGTTGTTTCCACCACGGCTGTTCCGCAGGGTGGCTATCTTATTTATATTTACTGAAAGCTTCGCGCCCATAATTTCATTTGTCCAAAATTAACCACCAATCTCTTACTTTGCACAAAACCGCAGGTTTTTAAATTTTAAAATGACCCTTCTAAAGAAACTGGTACAACTAATTTTCACCAAACACCTCACTTCTCGGTGGAAACGAAACATGTGCACGAAATTTTCCCCGGCACAAGTTTCCTCTTTTTCAGTGGGAGGGTCGGGGTTGTATCGCAGACTTTTAATACAACTGCTAAACAAATTCAGACAACATCTCCCTTTAGGGTCGGGGTTGCTCCTCCTCTTTTCCTGCCACACCCCCACCCATACCTCCAAAACCGTCTTCCACCTCAATATCTCCAGCGGATACCTCGAATCTATGGACCCCGCCTATGCCAAGGACCTGAATATGATGTGGATAGACCACATGCTCTACAATACGCTTGTAGAAACGGATGAGCAACTCCACACCGTACCCTCCCTCGCCAAAAGCTGGGACGTAACGCCCGATGGCCTCACCTATACCTTTCACCTGCGCAGCGATGTGTACTTTCACGATGACCCCGCCTTCCTGCAAGGCAAAGGCCGCCGCATGATCGCAAGTGATGTGGTGTACAGCTTCGCCCGTATCATCAACCCAAAGATAGCCTCCACAGGCGCATGGCTATTCAATGGCCACGTGGCTGCCACACAACCCTTCGTTGCCACCGACGATACCACCGTGCAGGTACGCCTGCGCACACCCTTCCGCCCGCTGCCGCAGATATTGAGTATGCCCTACTGCAACATCATACCGCACGAAGTGGCCGAGCATTGGGGTAAAGACTTTCGCAGCCACCCCTGTGGCACCGGCCCATTTCAGTTTACCTTTTGGGACGAGGACAATGCCCTGGGCTTGCGCCGAAATCCCCACTACTGGCAGCATGACAGCTCCGGACACGCATTGCCCTACCTCGATGCTGTGCAGGTGTCCTTCATAGACAGCAAGGCCACAGAATTCCAGCTATTTCTGCAAGGCAAGGTAGACTTTATAAGCGGCGTGCTGGGTGCTTCCAAAGACCTGATACTTGCGAAGGATGGCACGCTCAAAAAAGAATACCGGGGCAAATTCCACATGGAGCAAGGCACGTACCTGAACACCGAATACATTGGTTTCCTCACCGATACCACCAACCCTATAATGAAGGACGAGCCTACCGCCGATCCGCTCATCCGCCGCGCCATCAACTACGCTATAGACCGCCGCAAGATCGTTACCTACTTTAAGAACGGCATGGGCATACCTGCCACGCAGGGCTTTATACCCGCAGGCATGCCCGGCTACGACAGCGCTGCTACTTATGGCTACAACTACGACCCTGCCAAAGCACTGCAACTGCTGGCGCAGGCAGGCCATCCCGGTGGCCGCGGGCTAAAGCCCATCACCATACAGGTACCCAATAACTACGAGGATATTGTGAACTTCATTGCCGGCGAATTGCAGGAGGTGGGTATCACGCTCAAATTAGAATTGATACAGGCCAATGTACTGAAGCAGCAGATGAGCGCATCAAAGGCCCTGTGCTTCCGCGCCCAGTGGCTCGCCGATTATCCCGATGCCGAGACCTACCTCGTCTTCTTCAACAGCCGCTTCTCCGCGCCGCCCAACTACACCCGCTTCAGCAACCCCACCTTCGATCAGTGGTACGACCAAAGCCTGAACCTGCCCGATACCGCCCGCTGGCAGCTCTACCGCCGCATGGATAGCCTTGCCATGAGCCAGGCCCCCATCATACCCCTCTACTACGAAAAGCTCATCCACTTCACCCAAAACAACATCACCGGCCTGCGCAGCAACCCCATGAATCTGATAGACCTGAAAGAGGTAAAGAAAACCGATCAAATATCCCGGTACTAAAGCCACTACTTATGGAGAACCGCATATTTCGTAAAACCGATCTAATAATTATTCTGGTAATAGCACCAATTTTCTTCATTATTATGCATTTCTATGGAAACAGGAATGTTTGTAAAGACGTTAGAACAGCAATTGATAACACTGAATTTTCAGGAGTTATCACGGATAAGTTTAAAGATCCCAAGAATAGATACGGTCCGACTTTAATAGTGGGTAAAACTAAATATTTAGTGTTGAGTACGTTCTTGTATGACAACGCTAAAGTTGGTGATACTATTGTAAAAGCAGCTAATTCAGTAAGATATAAATTGATAAAAAACAACGACACGATCATTTATTATTCAGAATGTATGGGGCATATAATGGATGATTAAATCTCGTCTGGCGCGGGTTTGACGCATAGCCATTGGTATAGCCACCCCTGCCTGCGCAATCCCCGCGGTTTACAACCGCCACCGCTTACGGAAAGCTGATCCCCATATACTTATTGGCATCCACAGCGGGCAGGGTAGCGCCATAGTGCGCATTGATGGCGGCAATGATGTTGTTGGCAATAAGGGCATAACCACGCTGCGTAGGGTGCAGGCCATCCAGCGATATAGCTCCTCCTGTTATATACTCTGTGTTATACTTTACCCCATTGTATACTATACCGCTATATAACGTGGCCATGAACTTATACATATCCACATAGGCCAGGTTGTGGCGCTGTGCCTCCTGTTGTATAAATGCGTTGTAGGTGGTCACTGCGTTGCGTATGTTCAGCAGCTCATCGTTGGTCAGTACAAACCTTGCCGGTATGGGCTTGTAGCTGCCCCAGCCTGCGCACGACATGCTGTCGCGCGGTATGGTCATCAGCAACAGCTCGCCCGGCATGGCCTGTCGTGTAGTGCTGTCATGGGCCTGCACCATGAAGTAGTTGCTACCCGTATGAAACTTGTATGCAGCGCCATACAGTGCTGTCAGCGAGTCTGCCTCCGACTGGCGGCTGATCAACAGCCCATTGGCAGGTATGGTGGTGAAAAAAGGAATGTCGGCAACATCAGGTATGTTCAGCAGCGCACCACCTGCGCCACTGCCCAGAACTGTCCTCAGCGCACGGTCATACAACGTATCGAATACACCGAAGGGGGTAACATCGGCAAGGTTGTAAAAATTACCCGACAGCGGCACCGCCGTTCCGTTGCCATTGCGCTGCCCACCGCCAAATGCGTAGCCATATACATCATTAAAGCCCAGCCACATAGTGATGAATGTAGGGTGCATATTGGCCACACGGTATTGCAGCTCATCAAGCGGCGTGGTGGTTATATCATGATAAAAGCGGCGGGAGAAAGATCCTCCGGTAAAAGAGGCATCGCTGTAATCAGTTACCGCATAGTCGGCCACACGTATGCCCGGCACAGCAATGTTATTGAGTTGCGGTGATGTGCCGGTAAATACCGCATCAGCCGGGTTGGCTGTAAAGCCGGGATAGCCCACTGCCTCAAGGAAAGAGTCTTGCGGGTCGCAATTGGCATAACCCATTGCCAGCACACTTTTTGGCCCGGGATACCCATCATCGCCGCTCAGCAACGGCTGTATGAACTGCCCCTGCGCCGCACCCCTGCCGGCCACTTTGGCGAATTGCTCAAAAAGACGCTGCGGGTAGCTGTTCAATTGCCCCGTGCGGGTGAGGCTGTTATCAGACGTGCCTGCCGTCAATGAATTGCCGATAGCAAGATAGCTCGAAAAATCAGCCGTACCTGCCGACACCGCAGTAGTGACCCTGGCCATCGGCCTGCACGCCGCCAGCAACATACAAATACCCGCTGCTACCGCACCGATGATCTTTGTACTACTGCTACTGTTATTGGCCACTGGTGTTTTGGTTTTAGTAACGCATTTGGACAGCATTTTAGTATGCACCATAGCCCGGCGCTATGCAGTAACGGTGCTATCTCCTA